>JAHDCK010000141.1:5334-8334 GCA_020629915.1 Saprospiraceae bacterium | reverse complement strand
GAGAAAACACAGAGGGCTTTGTGGTTCTTTGTGTCCTCTGTGGTTTATTTTGCCGGGGGTGGAAATCTGGCCTTTTTTTACCGCAGAGATATTATACAATTAGTCTGGTGATTCCATCTTTCATCCTGGCCACATTAAAATTTAACAACAACCCTAAATTCATATCTGATAGTTTCAAATAAGTAATGAGTTGAGCCTTATGAACGGGAAGAATATGCTGGACTGATTTCAATTCTAAAATAATCAAATCCTCAACTAATAAATCAACCCGATAAGCCTTTTCCATTCTCATTTCCCGATAAACTATGGGCAGCTCTTTCTGGCTTTCTACTTTAAATCCCGCTTCCAATAATTCAAACTCCAAACAAGTTTCATAGGTCGATTCCAACAATCCGGGGCCTAGTTCTGTATGTACTTTATAAGTCGCCCCAATAATCTCATAAGTTAGTTCATTTATATCCATTTTAAAACACCCTTTATATATAAGACTCCATTTTGAAGGTAATTCCATAAAATTTGTCAAACTTTTTTTAATTTTTTTTAACTGTACCTTTGTGGTTACTTTTATGTCCCTACTAAAAAAACTAGCTAGCGAAACCGCCATTTACGGCCTGAGTAGCATTCTGGGCCGAGTCCTCAACTACGGCATTATGACCTTTTACCTCACCAGGGAATTTACCAAAGGAGAATACGGGGTCGTTTCGGATATGTATGCGATGGCTGCGTTAACAATAGTGCTTTTCACCTATGGGATGGAAACTGCTTTTTTTAGATTTGCAACGAAGAGCAACAAAAAAGACGAAGCCTTTTCTACCACGATGATTTCACATATCATCACGACAAGTATATTTGTTACTCTGCTTATATTAGCTGCCACGCCTATTGCCAATCTCCTGCAATATCCCGGGAAGGAAATTTATGTGATTTGGTTTGCTTTGATCATGGGAGCAGATACCTTGATCGCTATTCCCTTTGCAAGGCTCCGGCTGGACAATCGTCCTATTCGGTTTGCCGTTATTAAAATTGCCAGTATTTTTATAAATCTTTTTGCTATTCTTTTCTTTCTGGAAGGTTGTCCCTGGCTCTTAGAAAACGGGTATGCTTGGGCGAATACCCTTTACGATCCATCAGATAGAATCAAATATGTTTTTATTTCAAACTTTTTGGCCTCAGCAAGTATGTTTTTCTTACTTATTCCTTCTATCTTTTCTATTTCAAAAAAAGGCGGAAAAGCATTCGGCTGGTCAGATTTTAAATTTTATAAAGACCTCTGGAAAGAAATGATGATTTATGCCTGGCCATTGGTTTTTGTAGGGTTTGCCAGTTTGATAAATGAGGTGCTGGACAGAACACTGATAAAATATTTCTTATCTGATGATATTGAATATAATATAACACAGGTTGGGATATATTCTGCCTGCTACAAACTCGCTATTCTACTCAACCTGTTTATCCAGGCATTTCGATATGCTGCCGAGCCATTTTTCTTCCGCAATGCTGACAGGAAGGATTCCGGGCCGGTTTATGCGAAGGTTGCTTTTGCCTTTAGCATTATAGGCTGTCTGGCATTCCTTTCTATTTTATTATATATAGATTATTTTATTTTAATAATTGGTGCAGATTTTCGGGAAGGAGTGGCTATCGTTCCTATTTTATTATTAGCTAATTTATTCCTGGGACTGACTTTCAATTTTAGCATCTGGTACAAGCTTTCCGATATGACAAAAATGGGGGCACTCATCGCCGGGACAGGAGCTATTATTACCATTTCTCTAAATCTTATATTAATAAAACCACTAGGTTATGTCGGGTCGGCCTGGGCGACTTTGGCCTGTTATTTTGTAATGTGCCTGATGAGTTATTTTCTGGGGCAAAAGTATCGGCCTATCCCCTACCCGATATTTAAAATTTTTAGCTATATCCTCTTGGCCATTTCTATTTATTTTATAACGCTTTGGGTAGAACCTCAACTTAACAATCAATTTATTAAAATAGGTTTTCATACGATATTAATTGCAGGTTTCTCTGTATTGGTTTATTTTAGAGAGAAGGATTATCTGCTTTCCTCTTCCTAGAACCCATTTGTGTAAAACCTGTTAAAAACTTCCGTTCGTTCCTTTTCAAATTTTCCTTAGATTTGCATGCTATTTTAAAATGGATCATTTATTACAACATATCGAAGCATTGGTTTTTGCGAGTTCGTCGCCCATCAAACCCAAGGAGGTAAAATCCTGCCTGGAGTCTGTGATGGAAAGCAAATTCAAACTAAAGGAAATAGAGAGTGTTCTGGAAAAACTGACCGAAAAATACCAGGATGAAATTTTTTCCATCGAAGTGGTCAAAATAGCAGGCGGTTACCAATTTCTAACTAAACCTGCCTACCACAATTCTATCTCTGTATTTTTAAAACAACAAACCCGCAAGCGACTTTCCCGCCCGGCATTGGAAACCCTTTCTATCATTTCTTATAAACAACCCATCACAAAAACAGAAATGGAAAAAATCCGCGGGGTGAGTTGTGATTATTCCATCCAAAAATTACTGGAAAAAGAACTGATAGAAATCCTGGGAAGAAGTGAAGGCCCCGGAAGACCATTATTATATGGTACCAGTGGAAAGTTTATGGATTATTTTGGGTTGAAAAGTATGAGCGACCTGCCTAAACTCAAAGATTTCAAGTCGGCGGATAGTGAAATTGGAGAACCTGCTCCGGTTGAGGAGGTGGTTTCGAATGCAGAACAAATGGCTGTTGAAAATGAAAATCTAAATGAAAATGAAAATCTAAATGAAAATGAAAATCCCGAAATTCTACCCGAAGAAATTATTGAAAATCCCACTGAAGGAATAGAAAACCTATCGGAAAATATTGAAGAACCCATAGAAACGGAAAATCCCGAAATTCCACCCAAAGAAATTATTGAAAACTCCACTAAAGAAATAGAAAATCTATCGGAAAGTATTGAAGAACCCATAGAAACGGAAAATCCCGAAATTCTACCC
>JAHDCK010000141.1:0-5234 GCA_020629915.1 Saprospiraceae bacterium | reverse complement strand
GAAAGTATTGAAAACATAGAACCTACAGTAGAAATCCCTTCGGTACAGCCTGAAAGTGAATCATTGGAAGCCTCATCTGAAGAAGACCTCCAATCAGAGGAAAACCCTTCAGAGGAACCTTCAAATAAAGAAGAAACTGATTCCAAAGACTTAAATACAGAATAACTGCATCCTATTTTATTCAAACAAAAGATAGGACAGATAAAAAGAATGATTATTTTTGCAAAAATTTTAAATAAATGGCTCAAAGAAGAAATAGAAACAGAAATAAAAAACAAGAAGACGAAACACTCATTGATTTGACCCAGGCAAGGGATCAGGCACAGGGTTTTATCGAAACAAATCAGAATTTGATCTTTGGAATACTCGTAGGGCTCGTTGTCCTCGTTGGTGGATATTTCGCTTATAAAATATTCTACCAGCAGCCTCGTGAAGCGGAAGCAATAGAGCAAATGTATAAAGCAGAAACGGTTTTTCGTCAGGATTCCTTCGCTAAAGCATTGACAGCTCCAGGGGAAGGATACCCCGGATTTTTGGATATCATAGATACCTATAGTGGAACAAAAGCCGGAAATCTGGCCAATTATTATGCCGGTACCTGCTATCTTCACCTGGGACAGTTTGAAGCAGCTAAGGATTACCTGAATTCATACAGCGCTACTGGCCTGGTAACCCCTCAGATGAAATACGGTATGCTGGGTGATGCACATTCTGAACTAGGCGAATGGGACGCCGCCCTTAGCAATTATAAAAAAGCCGCTGGTTATGATAATGAACTTACTGCTCCTTATTATTTGCATAAAATGGCATTGCTGGAAGAAAAAAATGGCAATAAAGATGCAGCCATTGCCCACTTCAAAAAAATACAAGATCAATACCCTTTATCTTTACAGGGTAGAGAAGTAGAAAAATATTTAATCCGCCTGGGTGCGAATTAAAATAAAACCATAAACCAAACTAGTTGAAGCCGGGTGTGTAAACATCCGGCTTTTTTATTTTATTTTTGGAAAAATTCCGGGTTATGAAAAACATCGCTTTATTTATATTTTTTATTTTTATAATAAAAATTCAGGCTCAGTCCAACGTCACCGAGGTCGCTCCGGCGAATCAGGCAATCACTGCGGAACCCAATGGCGAAGTTTCGATCACCTTTGATACACCACTTTCTCTTCCCACGATTAGTGCGTACACTGCCAAAATCTTTGGCCGTTGGTCGGGGCCGGGAGTTGGCAATTGGGAAGTGGTGGACGATGGCAAGCGACTGGTTTTCACGCCAACGCAATCTTTTTTTAACGGAGAAATGGTTTCCGTTTTAATTTCTAAATCTGTGGAGGATGTCAATGGAATTTCCGTAGGTGGGTATACCTGGAGTTTCTGGATAAAAACCGAGGGTGGAATTTTGGATCAGCCATTGGAACAAACCATTCAGCTCCGGGAAGATAACGAAGGCTGGATTCAAACTTATGGCGCCTATGCCGGAGATATGAATAATGATGGATGGAGCGACCTCGTTATGGTCAATGAAAATTCCGATGACCTTCGCATTCTTCTAAACGACGGAACCGGACATTATCCTGCCATGACTATTTATCCGATGGGCGACAGCAAGCCCAGCCCAAACGAAGGAGCCGATTTTAATATGGATGGAGAAATCGATCTGGCAGTATCCACTGCTCATGGCAACGAACTCCGCATTCTAACCGGGGATGGAAATGGAGGTTTTTCAAATATGACTGTTTACAATACAGGAGATGCCGCCAGAGGGTTAGGCGTCCTGGATTTTGATATGGATGGAAATGATGATGTATTGATTGCCAATCGGGGAAGCAGCGAATTGAGTTTTTTTGTGAATGATGGAACAGGCCTTTTTTCAGATTCTACTTTCACAACGCCCTGGGGAGCAGAGACGGCAGTCGCAATAGCAGATGCGAATAACGATGGTATAATGGATGCCTTTGTTGGGTATTATAATTCTACCGAGATTGTGCTTTTCCTGGGGGATGGAAATGGAAAACTCATATATTCTTCTTTTGTAAACCTCGATGCACAGCCCTGGATGATTGCTGCAGGCGATGTAAATGGTGATGGAAATGTGGATGTGGTTTCTGCTAATAGCTGGCAGGACAATACGCAGGTTATTTTGGGGGATGGCAATGGCGGAATGGGGACACCGACTGTTTATGCACAGCCCGACGGAGAATTTCCACTGGCGATTGATTTGGGGGATCTGGATGGCGATGGAGATTTAGATATGGTAGTGAGCAACTACAACGGGAATAATTTTTACGTATATGAAAATACAAACAACACCGGCAATTTTACTCATGCGGTAACGCTGCCTGCATCCACCAATGCTTCCTGCGCTATCCTCCATGACCGGGACAATGATGGCGATTTGGATATTACCGCGACGGATGAAACAGATGATGTAGCATTGCTTTATCTGAATGGAAGTTTGACAAACACCCCTAATATTCAAGAAGATAAAATATCTTTTTCTGTATTCCCTAATCCTGTTAGTCAGGAAATAGAGATACAATTCCCAAAGCCCCTAAGAGAATCTGTTGATTTTTTCCTATATGATATCTTTGGAAATGAAGTACTCCATCAAACGAATACTACAACTCTTATTGAATTTGAAAATATATCTTTAGAATCTTTACCTTCCGGAAACTACATTTTAAAAATTAAATCCGGAAACAGCATTTCTCACAAGAAAATTATTAAAATATAAAAAATCATGGCCACCATTCACCAAAACCTATCTGAGTACGACGAAAGTAAATTACCCTCCGGGGAAAAAATGCGCATCGGGATCATCGTTGCGGACTGGAACCCGGAAGTCACGTATGCCCTTTATCAAGGTTGTTACGATACCCTCATTAAACATGGATTAAAAGAAAAAAATATACGAACATTTCAGGTTCCCGGTTCTTTTGAACTGGTAGCCGGGGCGAAGCTAATGCTAAACAAATGGAATTATGTCCATGCTGTCATTTGTCTGGGTTGTGTAATCAAAGGAGAGACTTCGCATAATGAATACATCAATCACGCTGTAGCCAATGGATTGATTCAGCTTTCACTGGATAAAAATGTTCCTTGCATCTTTGGAGTCCTGACCCCAAATGATCAACAGCAGGCACTTGACCGGGCCGGAGGCAAACACGGCAACAAGGGCGTGGAAGCAGCCGTAACGGCTATCCGCATGGCTGCCCTAAAGAATCTTCCGGAATTAAATCAATATAAATAAACGAGTTATGACAATCAGATTGTTTATTTTATATATATTTTATGCAATTCTAATAACAAGCTGCACTACATCATCAAACTCCTCCAAAGCCATGACTGACCAAAATGACATCGAATATATTTACGCTGATGGTAGCGGAAATCAATATGTTATTAAAGGTAATTATTTTAAATATGACCCGATAGAACCGCACGAAAGTTCCAGTGGGATTTATAGTGGGGGCGAGCCCGTAGAGAAAAAAATCTCAGGAGAACAACAAAAGCAATTGGCCGAACTTTTCCAAAAAGCAATGGAAGCACAAAACGATCACCAAATAGATCGGACTAAAGGTTCGGGACTGGTACGGATAAATTCTAAAGAAGAAACTAAAAAAATCATATTAAAATTTCGCTCTGACACTCAACAGATATTAGAGCAATTTTTAACTAAATTAAAATAACAAAACATGAGACCTCCTATCTGTAAAATTTGCGGGAAAGGATTCGGTGCTTCAGGAGAAGGCGATCAGGTTTTCTTCAAACTCTCGGAAGAAGACAAGGAATTCAACAAACGTTTTGAACAACCCGGCTTCGTTGGGCATCCCGCCGGGCAGGAATGGTTTTGTGGCGATCATCTTGAATTGGCTAAATCTTTTGCTCACCTGAGTCTACAAGAGGCACTTCCAAAAATTATGGCTGGAAGCAAATAAATTTTTACTTTATGTATAAATTATTTTTTATTTCTTTTTTTTGTTTTATATTCTTTTGCTGTAAAGAATCTACTCTCTCACAAACGAAGGATGGATACATTAACAAAACAACTTATAAAGGAGAAAAAAATTTCTTAACGGGTTATCCGCCGATTAATGCCGACGGAAGCATCAATCTCATCGTAGAAATACCGGCCGGCACAAATGAAAAATGGGAAGTCAACAAGGAGGACGGGACGATGATCTGGGACAAAGAAAATGGTGAAGTGCGTAGGATAAACTACCTGAGCTACCCAGGCAATTACGGAATGGTTCCCCGAACGCTGTTGCCAAAATCCCAAGGAGGAGATGGCGATCCGCTGGATGTCATTGCGCTTGGCCCGGCTGCAAAACGAGGAGAAATTTTACAAGTAAAATTGCTGGGTGTTTTGCAGTTATTAGATGGAGGAGAAGTGGATGATAAATTGATTGCTGCGGCAAAGGGAACGCCTTTTTATGAATTAAATACACTTGCAGAATTAGATTCTAATTATACCGGAATTACAAATATATTAACTACCTGGTTTTCAAATTACAAAGGCCCGGGAGAAATGAAACTCAAAAAAATCAATGACGAAAAGGAAGCCAGAAGAATTTTAAATATCGCTATTGAAGCTTATCAAAAATAAAACAATTAAATCATTATACTATGAAAATCAATACAACTTTAATCACATTATTATTTATCTTATTTATTATTTCCTGTGGCGCCCCTTCCTTCCCCGATGAAGTAGGGAACCATCCGGCTTTTGACAAATACTATGGCGGCGATCCCTGCTCCTTTATTGAAAATGAAGCTCTGGGCAAGGCCATAAGTGGAACTATAACTCCACTGGGCAAAAAAGAAGGCGCAGACAAGTGCGCTTTTAAGGTTTCAAAAAATAATAAAGTATACGTTATAAATATATCTTCAAATAAAAATTACACTCAAAATCACAAGGACTGGAAAACTGCTCAGACCGATTTTATTACTGGTACAGATTTGGGCATGGGTGTTCCTGCTTACATTGATCGCAAGGATCGTTCTCTTGTCGTTTGGACCGGAGATAAGGCTCAGGTAAGATTTAAAACGGGAACAGCAAGTGCGACAGCACTTTCTCTTTTAAAATCTATCAGTATGGGAGAACAACAAATGCTGGAAGAAATGGCGAAGTATTATTTTAGAGACATAAAATAGATTTAATTTTCAAATATGAAAGTATTTAAGTTTGGAGGAGCTTCTGTTAAAGATGCAGCAGCTATCATAAATATTGGAAA
>JAHDCK010000140.1 GCA_020629915.1 Saprospiraceae bacterium | reverse complement strand
CAGGTGCTCTGAACCAACTGAGCTAATCGCCCGTTTGCGGGGTGCAAATATAGATTCCCCATTTCATTTTACAAAAACAATTACCAAAAATATTTTAAAATAGTTCCCAAAGGATAGATGAATCGTTAATTTTGGTTCATAAAGTGCTAATTTCCACTATTTTGGCGTTTTAAGGCAAATAGTTTAATTGTAATTTACACCTCATGCTGAAAAAAATTGTCCTTTGGTTTTCCGTTATCCTCGTCTTTTTATTGGCCGTGGCGGTTATCATCGCCGCATTTTTCGAAGACGCTCTCGGAAAACGCCTGATTACCGAACTCAACAAAACCCTAAAATCCGAAATTACCTACAAATCTTTTGACCTTTCCCTGATCAAAGGTTTTCCCAATGCCTCCGCTAGTCTAAAGGGTGTTGTCATTCCCGATAGCCAAAAAGGAACCCTGCTGGAAGCGGAAAGTATTTCCTTCCGCTTTGCCATGATGAGCTTGTTTAGCGAGGCGTATGATATCAAATCTGTCGTTATTGAAAATGGTGCGCTTCGGATCAGCTACGACAAAGCCGGGCAGTCCAATCTCGATATTTTTAAACCGACGCCTAAAGCGACAACTTCCTCTGAAATGTCTATTGCCTTGCAGGAAGCTATTTTTAAAAATATAGAACTCATCTATGAAGATGTTTTAAAAAAACAGGAAGTGCTGGCCAATATCCATTCCGGCAAACTCGTCGGTCAGTTTTCCAGCAAAGAATTTTCTCTGGGTATCAATGGAGATTTTACGACGGATTTTGTAGAGATTTCCGGTGAGCGTTTTTTCCCAGGTAAAAAAATGGAATGCGATGCCCTGCTCGATGTCAATATGGAGGAAGGAATCTACGAGTTTCGGGATGTAAAATGGGACATCGAAGGCAATGTGTTTGACATCGACGGCAAAATGATCGCCAAGGAAAAATATGCGGATTACGATCTCACCTTCGGTGGGAAGGATTGCAAATTTCAGTCTTTAGTTAAAATTTTACCTCCAAAATACCTCGAACCCCTCGGCGGATTATCCAGCACGGGCAAACTGGTTTTTAGCACTGCTGTCAAAGGCCGATCCAGTGCAAAGGAAACCCCGGGCGTGCAGTTGCAGTTGGGTATTGATAGAGGTACAATATCCCACCCCGACCTCGGCGTCCCGCTTCGCAACGTTTCCTTCAATGCCCGGATGTCAAACGGAAAGGAACGCAGCAGTAAAAAATCCACCTTGCAGGTTTCTAATTTTAAGGCGAGTATGGCTGGTAAACCCTTGAGTTTTAATTTAAAAATTGCGGATTTTGATAATCCCAAAATGGATGGAACATTCAATGGAACCCTGCCCCTCAAAGCCATTTATAAATTGTTAGGAAGCGAACTCATTACCTCCGGGGATGGCCTGGTGGAAGTAAAAGATTTTAAATTAAAAGGAAATTATTCGGATATGATAAATCCGAATAGAATCGGTGCAGTAGAAACTTTTGGGGATTTTATTTTTAAAGATGCCCTGCTCAAAATGAACGGACAAAATATTACAGCGACCTCCGGAAAACTTAATCTCAAGGGAAATAAACTTAAAGTGACGGATTTGCGAATGGAAGGCGCAGGAAGTAAGTTTAGTTTAAATGGTAATTTTGAAAATCTGTTTCCGGTGATGCTTGCGGACTCTCTCAATAGTAAAGATGCCGAACTAAAATTCATCGCTAAGATTAATTCCAAGCGGATGAACCTGGACAAGCTCTTCGCACTCACGGATATTCCGGTTGAGGAAGGCGACGTCTCCAAGGAAAAATTTGATTCGCTTGAAGTCGAACAAACCCGCCAACGGGAACACATTACTAAATTTCTCGATGGGCGTTTTGATGTTTTGGTTGAAAAAATTACCTATCGAAAATTTGAAGGAGAAAACCTGAAAGGGGAGTTGCGTTTTAAAAATAACCTCCTCGAAATCAACGATGCAGCTATGGCCTCTATGGAAGGCAATTACAAACTTGACGGCGAGGTTTATTTTACGGAAAAACCCAAACTGGAAGCTCGTATGGTTTGCAATCGGATCGATAGCAAGGAGTTTTTCAGGCAATGGGAAAATTTTGGACAGGAAGAACTCACCCACAAAAATATCAAGGGGCGGCTCAATGGAAAAATTCTGATACGTGCCTACTGGGACGAGCAAGGCAATTACCTGGACGATAAATTATACGCCCTGGCGGATTTGAACTTTAAAAGTGGTGAAATTTATAATCTTAAAATGTTAGAAGGATTTTCTTCTTATGTGAAAAAAAATGATCTAAAAAGAATTAAATTTGAAAACCTTCGCAATTATGTTGAAATAGATAAAGGTAAAATACGTATCCCTATAATGTTCATCCAAAATAATGCGATGAATATGACCGTCGCCGGGTTCATGTCCTTTAGTGGTAAGTTGGAATATTTTGTGAAAATAAATGCCGCGCAGGTTTTTTGGAATAAAATTAATATATTTAAAAAAGGCAATAAGCCCATCAAGGCTAAAAACGGCATGACCAATACTTATTTTAGAATTTATGGTTCGCTGGATAATTACCAGTACAGTATGGACAGAAAACGGGCCACCCGAAAATTTGAGAGCTCAGAACGCTACAAGAAAAAACTCCATAAAAAACTGACCGAAGCATTTAATGCGGTAGATTTGATAACGGAAGATCCGGATCTGGAAGATAAAAATTCTTCTAAGCGAAAAGCCGAAAAAGAAGAACCCTCAGAGCCGGAAGAAAAAGAAACCAAGGAGGAAAAAGAAGCAGCAGAAACGGTCAACGTGGAAGAACTCGATCTGAATTTTGAGGATGAAAATGAGGATGATTTAGAATATATTGAGGATTTTTAGCAGAAAAAAAAGAAAAACTTATATGAACTTATGTGCCTTATGTGGTTAAGCCCCCTGCGAAGCACTTGATCTTGATACTTGCACTTGAACTTGAAAAAAAATGGACATCTACTCCAGAAAATCGCGGTGGAAAATATACCTGGCCCTGGCCGGGCTACTCATCGTAGGCATTTCCCTCTGGTACACCCAGTACCTCGCCGGACAGCTACGGGAGCAGGAGCGCGCTCAGGTCGAGCAGCTCGCTATGGCCCAGCGCATGCTCGCCGGAGAAGCCGCCCTCGATCCCAACCGCAATTTTGAACTGGAACTCGCCATTACTACCAGCAATAAAACCATCCCCATGATTTGGGTGGATGAAACGGATGTCATTATAGAAGGAGCCAACTTTGGAGAAGTAAAAAATCAAGACAAGGAATTTTTACAAAAAGAACTCAACCGACTAAAAGCCAGAGGAACCGAACCTGTAGAAATCAAAACAAAATATTTTACCCAATATATTTTTTATAAAGATTCCTGGTCTTTGCAATTGCTCACCTATTTTCCTTACTTGCAATTTGGATTGATAAGTGTTTTCCTCGCATTCGGGTACTGGGCGTTTAGCTCCTCCCGCCGGGCCGAGCAAAACCGGGTTTGGGTCGGTATGGCCAAGGAAGCCGCTCACCAGTTGGGAACGCCTATCACAGCCATCATAGCCTGGATAGAACACCTCAAGGCTAGTGCAGAAGGCGACGAAAATATGGAAATGATAGCAGAAGAATTGCAGAAAGATGTAGATCGATTAGGCTTAGTCGCCGAGCGGTTTTCTAAAATCGGAGCCGCACCCAAGTTAAAACCCTACAACCTTCGCGAAGTACTTTTTAAGAATTTTAATTATATGAAAATTCGCGCTCCAAGAAAAGTGACCTTTGAATTTTTGGATGGAAACTCAGATTCACCGCTCATGGGAAGCATCAACGAATCCCTGTTTAGCTGGGTCATCGAAAATCTCCTCAAAAACGCCCTGGATGCTCTGGAAGGTAAAGGAGAGATCCGAGCCGCCATTTCAGAAGATAAAAAATATATAAATATAGATATTTCAGATACGGGAAAAGGAATCCCTTCCTCCCGCTTCCGAACTATCTTCGAACCTGGATATTCTACCAAGAAAAGAGGATGGGGTCTTGGTCTTTCCCTGACCAAACGCATCATCGAAACCTATCACTCTGGCAGGATATTTGTAAAAGAATCTGGTATAAACAAGGGCACGACCTTTAGAATACAGTTGCCTAAGTTACAAATTATTGATAATCAATAATTTTACCCCCTGAATTTTTTTAAGTATCGTCATTTTTTTGAGGATGTTTAAATTTTATTTTTTATAATATTAGACTCCCGTTTCAAAAAGTCTGATTTTGAAAAAATAATAATTTTAGCAACTTCTTTACCCCAAACCCCATTTACAATCCCATATTTTTGGCTTTACAAGAGGTTTGAATAATTTTGTAGAGAGGTTTCTCTATTGATTTTTCAAGGAGAATTTAGGCGGGTAGAACATAGAAAAAAGACTCTTGTGATAGCATTTGTACTAAACAATTACACGAACACTACACCATACCTTAGGGTTATGGTTGTCTTTCTATTGTGTCTGGCCTTCCCCAAGGAGCAACTTCTGGCTCAAAATCTGGATTATCCCATTATTGTTTTGGATGCGGTAGACGAAACACCTGTTGAGTTTGTCAATATTATCTATGTTGGAAAAGATGGTACGCAAAGGCAACTGGGCTTAACAGATGAAGCCGGTAAAGCCAAAATCAGTGGATTTCAAAATGATACCATCTATTTTGAAGCACTTGGATATCAAAATTTAAAACTCACCTTTAATCAAATAAAAGGCCGATATGGAAAAGTCTTTCTTCAGGAAACCTTCCACGGTCTCCCTCCGGTTACCGTAAGTGCCGGTAGCAAATACAAAGAACGTCGTCAGGATATTCCTTCACAAGTAGAAGTACTGGATGACAAGCACATCGCCTTTGTCAACCCGCAAACCTCGGCGACCCTGCTTGAAAGTAGTGGAAATGTGTTTGTACAACGCACCCAGATGGGAGGCGGTAGCCCGGTCATCCGGGGATTTGAAGCTAATAAGGTTTTACTGGTACTGGATGGAGTACGATTAAATAATGCCATTTATCGAAATGGCCACTTACAGAATGTAATCACCATAGATGCGAATATGCTGGAGAGAACCGAAGTAGTTTTTGGTCCGGCTTCTGTGATCTATGGTAGCGATGCGCTGGGAGGTGTCATGCACTTTTATACAAAAGAACCCAAACTCCTGTTTGAAGAAAATAAGCGATCCCGGGAAGAACTCAATGCAATGGTGCGTTATGCTACGGCCAATGCAGAAAAATCTGCGCATTTTGATTACAGTTATGGCAAGCGAAAATGGGCATCTGTTACCAGTTTTACGGCTACGGATTACAATCATCTTCGCGCAGGTAATAACCGACCTAATGCTTATCCCGAGTTTGGAAAGCGATTGTACTTTGTGGATCGGATTGATCAAACAGATACCATTTTGATGAACAACCGGGAAAATGTCCAGTTTTTTACGGGTTATTCGCAGTATGATTTTTTACAAAAATTTAGATTCCAACCCAACGATAGTTTAAAGTTTACCCTGAACTTTCAGACTTCTACTTCTTCTAACGTTCCCCGTTATGATAAACTCACCGAAACCAGTGGAACTTATTTTCTGGATGATACAACTGGAATCCCCGGCCTTAAATGGGCACAATGGGATTATGGGCCACAGCGAAGAATGTTGCTCTCTGCCAGAGCTGAGATTTCGGATGCTCCTAGTAATTTCTTTGATTATGTGTCGCTATTAGGAGCCATACAGTCTATTGGTGAGGGGCGGATCAGTCGTCGTTTTGGAGATATTTATGAAAGGATTCAGCAGGAAAATGTAAATGTCTACAGTTTGAATGTTGATTTTATAAAAAATGTAAAAGGAGAGAATAAAGATAAAGATCGCAGAATATTGTACGGTGCGGAATGGATTAGAAACAATGTTTCTTCCCAAGCTGGTCGAATTAATATAGAAAATAATCAGATAGATAATAAAGAACGTACAAGGTATCCCCTGAGCGGAAGTACCATGACAAATTTTGCATTTTACTTCAACTACCGCTGGAAACCTCAAAAAAATGTCACCTTCATTGGTGGTGCTCGTTATACAATTACTTCTACATTTTTAAATTTTGGTGGAACGGATGGAATTGATGAATTGCCCTTTGCCAATATTTCCAACAACGATGGAGATTTTACGGGAAGTTTGGGGATGGCCTGGGTGACTAAAAGTAAATGGAATATCAACGGGCTTATCTCTACAGGTTTCCGCGCACCAAATGTGGATGATCTCGGTAAAATCCGGGCTAAGTTTCCTTATGTAACCGTACCTAATCCCAGCCTCAAATCAGAGCGGGCTTTCAATATGGAAATGACGCTTTCTAAGTTGTTTAATGAAAAAGTAGCAGAAGGTGCCGAACCCAGAAACCGAATTCAATTGAGTACCACGGCTTTTTATACCTTCTTATACGATGCCATGGTGCGGCAAAGTTTCCAGTTGAATGGGAGGGATAGTATTCCTATCGACGGGGAAATGCACGCTACTCAGGCGAATGTCAATATAGGAAGTGCAAGAGTTTTTGGTTGGAATGGAAATGTTCGATTTGACCTCAATCGCAACTGGCAATTTAAATCCAGTTTGAATATTACTAAAGGAGTGAATACAGTGGATGATGATCCGCTGGGACATATTCCACCCATGTATGGACAAACCACTTTCGCTTACTTAAAAGATAAATATAAAATAGAACTGGCTGTAAGATATAACGGCGCAAAGTGGGCAGATGAATATCCCGATCCCCTTATTGATAATGTAGATAATCTGGATGCCACACCTATAAATGAGGACGGAGAACACGTCGGAAGTTTGCCCTGGGCAACCTTTAGTATCTACTCGGCCTACCAAATCAATGAAAAGTTTACGATTAATGTGGCTATGGAGAACTTGTTTGATAAGCATTACCGGGCATTTGGTTCTACCGTAAGCGCACCTGGCTTTAATTTTATGTTTGCCCTCCGCGGCCATTTCTAAATTTTATCTAAATCGTCGATTTCTGCTGTCACATATTGGCCTTTTATTGTAAATAATGAGGTGAAATTCCCTTCCTTCCTGCAAAAAATATTTTATTTTAAATTATTGATAATCAGCATTTTATAATCTTATTGTAAACTTTACAACAAGTTATTATTTTTATAAATTCGTGTAACCTTAACGGATAGTCCGTATCTTTGTATTCTGAATTTATTAAAACTACTTTTGTATGAGCTTAGATGCGGAAATGTGCAAAAACCCAAATGCGGATTTAAAAAATTTGGGTTTAAATAACCTTGGAAAACAATATTGGAACCTCTCACCCGAAGCTTTAATTGAAAAAACGATTTGTAGTGAACAAGGCGTCTTAGCCGATAGCGGAGCATTGATGATTCGCACGGGTGAGTTCTGTGGTCGCTCTCCTAAAGATCGATTCATTGTGAAAGATTCTATCACTGAAAATACAGTGGACTGGGGAGATATTAATTTTGCATTTGATTCTGATAAATTTGATGCACTCTATAATAAGGTTGTTCATTATTTTGAAGGAAAAGACGTATATGTAAAAGATGCTTGTGCCGGAGCCGATGAAAAACATCAGTTATCACTCCGACTGGTAGCCGAGTATCCGTGGTCTGCTATGTTTGCTCATAATATGTTTTTGCGTTTGAGCAAGGAGCAAATTGAAAAAGCAGAACCGGAGTGGAATATTCTTTGCGCACCTGGTTTTATGGCCGACCCGGCAGTGGACGGAACCCGTCAGCACAATTTCGCCATTATTAATTTTACGAAAAAAATCATCCTGATAGGAGGGACGGGTTACACCGGAGAAATAAAGAAAGGGATTTTCTCTGTTTTGAATTTTACCTTGCCTACCTATAATAATGTATTCTCCATGCACTGCTCGGCTAATGTCGGAAAAGATGGAGATACGGCTGTTTTCTTTGGCCTTTCTGGTACAGGAAAAACAACCTTATCAGCCGATCCAAACCGCAACCTGATTGGAGATGATGAGCATGGATGGTCAGAGGATTCCGTTTTCAATTTTGAAGGAGGTTGTTATGCCAAGTGCATTGATCTAAGTGCGGAAAAAGAGCCGGAAATTTATGCGGCAATCAAGCACGGAGCCATTCTTGAAAATATCAACTTCAAGCCAGGTACACGAGAGCCGGATTTTGAGGATTCTTCCATCACTCAAAATACGAGGGTTTCCTATCCGATTTATCATATTTCCAATGCACTGCCTCAGTCCAAAGCCGGTCATCCGAAAAATATCTTTTTCCTGACTTGTGATGCCTTCGGGGTTTTGCCTCCTATTTCAAAACTGACTCCGGGTCAGGCCATGTATCACTTTATTTCCGGGTACACGGCCAAGGTGGCTGGTACAGAAGTGGGTGTAAAAGATCCGGAAATGACTTTTTCTGCTTGCTTCGGTGCGCCATTCCTGCCCCTGCATCCAACGGCTTATGCCAAAATGCTGGGACAAAAAATGCAGGACCACAATGTGAATGTCTGGCTGGTGAATACGGGTTGGACCGGAGGAGAATTTGGTGTGGGTCAGCGGATGTCACTCAAATATACCCGTGCAATGATCACAGCAGCACTGGAAGGGCGTCTCGACAATATGGATTATACCGAGCATCCCGTTTTTGGAGTAGCGATGCCCAACGGATGTCCCAATGTGCCGGACAGCGTCCTGAATCCAAAAGGGACATGGAGTGATCCGGTAGCTTATGACAACAAAGCCAATTTCCTGGCCAAGGCATTTAGAGATAATTTTAAGCAGTTTGAAGATAAAGCTAGTGAAGAGACGCTTGCGGCTGCACCTAAAATAATTGAATTTCAAAAATAGATTTTATTTTATATAAAAAATTTTAGAGGCTGCTTATTTAGGCAGCCTTTTTTGTTTTGATTATGGATAAACGACCTGAATTAAATTCTGAAATTAATCCAAAAGACTTCAAGGAGTTTTATTGGTTAAAAAAAGAACTCATGGCATTCTGCAAAAAGGAAGGGCTTCCAGTTCAAGGAGCAAAGATAGAAATTTCAAATAGGATAGAAGTGTATTTGAAATCTGGTAAAATTATTTCAACCATCAGAAAGCCAAAGGTAACTTCTAATTTTGATTGGGCGAATGCCATTCTGACAAAAGAAACTATTATAACGGATAATTATAAGAATAATGAAAATGTAAGAGCTTTCTTTTCTAAAGAACTAGGACGAAATTTTAAATTTAATATTCATTTTATGAAATGGATGAAAGAGAATGCTGGGAAGACTTTAGGAGATGCGATTTTGGCCTGGAAGGAAATTGAAATTAAGAGAAAAAATAAAAATATAAAAAAAGAGATTGCTCCACAGTTTGAATACAATAACTACGTTCGGGATTTTTTGGCGGACAATCCGAATTTGACTAAAGCAGATGCTATTCGTTGTTGGAATATAAAAAGACAAATGCGAGGAGATAATGTGTATAGGAAATCGGATTTGAAACTGGAGTAGCATTGTTGAGGGAAATGTTGTATTTTTATAATATGCGAAACATTTTAATTGGCATATTGCTCTTTGTTTTACAAGCTGGTTTTGCGCAGACTGCTACCCAATTGGATTCCGTTTATACAATTGTAGAGGAAATGCCGAGATTTCCGGGTTGTGAGGAGATGGAGAATGTGGCAAAGAGAAGACAATGTGCCGACAAGAAAATGCTGGAAACGCTCTATGGTAATTTGAAAATACCTTCCGTTTCAAGAGGTGCTGGAGGAGGCACCTATATCGTGTCTTTTATAGTTGAGAAAGATGGAACTATTTCTAACTTTAAAACAAGATTAGATCCCTTAGGGGTTCAGGATCAACTAGAAGTTATTTTGAAGGAAGCAGGACCCTGGATTCCGGGGAAAAATGATGGAAATCATGTTCGGGTTCAAATGCATTTAAAATCTTGTATAAAACTAGAGTACTAGTTTTTATTTTATATGAAAAATTATACTGTCCAGATTTCTTGCTGTTCCATCTCCCGGACATTTACACTTTATATTATCGAACAGGTAAATATCTTCTGCCTGAGCATTCTCCACCAACACAGTAGTTTCTTCTTTAAACTTTGGGCCACCATTCTCTAAAAAAAATCTTTTTCCTTGTTTTGAAATTCGCAAAATAGAAAATGATTTTACCGTACATCGGGCATCAAAATCCAGATTTTCCAAAACAGCTATTAATCCTTTTTGAACTCTAAACTTTTCCGCTTTGATATTTCCGGGACGATAGTTGCCAAGCCAGAGAGATGGATCAGGGATTTGTTTTACCCTAAATCGCTGGTAGGTTGTTTTCTCTGAGGATTGAATTTTTAATTCGATTATTCCATACGGAAGGGCATCCTTTTTTGGAGGTAAATTTTCCAGTTCTTCTAATAATTCCTCAGGAGAATTATAATTGTTTTTTATTCTTATAATATATTTGGAGTTGTCTTCTGTTGAAATATCAACATTTTCTTTTTTACAAGTCACGCGGATCGGATCGGTGTTTTCACAGGATTTTAAATATAAAACATTATACACACCTCTGTATAGGACTGGAGTCGCATTTGAAACAAAATAAGGATTCGTCTGTGCAGAGACCCAGGAAAATTGTATAGCGAAAAATAAAAATAAGTATTTTTTCATATTGTAAAATGTTTTACTCAATTAAAAAGTAAAACGTTGTAAACTTACTTTCATTATCGGAGAGACATAAAAAGCCCCGACAATCTTGCCGGGGCTGTGCATAATCACTACTGATTCAACTTTATGAATCTTGTCTTTACGGAAGAGCCGTCTTCGTTTTTCAGAATGACAAAGTATATCCCTGCACTTAACTGGTGGACATCAAACT
>JAHDCK010000542.1 GCA_020629915.1 Saprospiraceae bacterium | reverse complement strand
ACTTATTGCATATCCTCAATTTTCTTCCGCTTCTTTTCCAGATACCGTTTTTCGGAATCATTCTGAACAGTGGCCAACGCCTGATCATAACAAGCCAACGCCTGATCATAATTTTTGATTGCTTTGTAATATTGAGCCAGGCAACCGTAATAAAGATAATCCCGCTGCCCTAAATTTTTAGGTTCTACTTTGTCCATAATTGCTTTTGCCAAAGCTGGTTCATCTCTTTGCAAATTGACAACTGCCATATTTAGCAAATTGAAAGGGGAGGGTGAAATAGCCTGTAATTTTTCATACCAAAATAGAATTTGCTCCCAGTTGGTATTTTCAAATTTTTTAGCGCGTAAATGCTCACTGGCAATGGCTGCCTCATAATGGTAGGGAGAATAAACCCCGCCTTCCGTTGCCTTCATCATCATAGAATTCCCGGCTACGATTAACGGAAAGTACCACTTCGACCGATCTTGCAAACGCATATCAATGATTTCATTCAAATCATCGATCTTGCTATCCAACCGGGCAGCATGGAAACACATCAAAGCAAAAAGGGCCTGAGTTTCAGCATCGCAGATTTTTGGATGTTCTATCAGCATCTTGCAAAGGCGTAAAGCTTCCCCGCAAAGATCCTTCCGCACAATCATTTCCTTTTTCGTAGAATGAAATCCTTCATTGAAAATCAAATACAACACTTCCAGTACTCGTATTCTGCGCTTTTTCAATTCTTCTCCCTGTGGAATTTCAAAAACAAGAGCCTCTTTCTGAATGGAAGCTCTGGCACGGGAAAGTCTTTTTTTAATGGTTTCTACCTTTAGTAATAAGGCAGCCGCAATTTCTTTTTGAGAAAAACCAGCGATGGTTTTCAATGCAAAGGCGATTTGATCCCTGGGATCGAGGGCGGGGTGACAAGCGGTAAAAATCATTCGCAACTGACTATCTGCAATTTCATTGTCCAGAAATAATTCAGAAACAGCAATGGAGGACGTTCCTTTTTCAAAATATTTGGAGCGTTCGTTTTCGGATTTTAATTTTCTAAATAAATCAATCGTCCTGTTTTTAGCTGCCGTTGTCAACCAGGCTTCCGGGTTTTCAGGAATCCCGGTTCGCCAGCTTATCGAGGCTTTTACAAAAGTATCCTGAATGGCATCTTCGATAGTTTCCAAGTGTTCTAATCCAAAAATGCGGCACAAAATAGAAACCATCTTTCCAAACTGATGCCTGAAAAGATGGTCTATCACTACTCCGGTGTTTTTTTGTTCTTCCAAGATCCTACTGATTAAAAACCATCACTTCCCGAATCTCAACTGTGCCTCCCAAATCGTAATCCGGAAAATCTTCTGCAATTTTCATTGCTCCGTCCAAGTCGTTGGCTTTTACAATATAATAACCGCCGATCAATTCTTTGATTTCGCTTCCGGCTCTATCGGTAACCGTTCTTTCTGAACCAGATACTTGCCGGACGACACCGGATTCCAGCGCATGACCATCGACGACGACTCCTTCCTCCTGCATTTTCTGATTCCAGGCAAACCATTTCCCCATTCGGGATTGCATTTCATCCGGAGATAATCCTAAAGTATTATAATCCGCTCCAAGAAATACTAACATAAACTTTTTCATATTCTAAAATTTTAATTATTATAAAATAAAACATTTTTAAAAGAAAAATCCAACAGGATTACATCGTGCCAAATTCGCTTATCTCAATAGCATGATTAGGATAATTGTAAATGG
>JAHDCK010000139.1 GCA_020629915.1 Saprospiraceae bacterium | reverse complement strand
AAAATCAATTATTTCATCAAAATAATTGGAAAGATTATAGGTACTGGAAATTGATAAATTCGACTGTAATTTATGGAGTACCGTTTGACCTTCCAGTGCCCAAAAAGAATTTCCAATCTTTTTCATTTTATTAAAAGTTCCGGGATTGGCCATATCATTAATAACCGTACCATCATACTGAATCTGTTTTGTAGATTGGCCGGCCATCAAATATAACTCACCTGGATTTCCTTTCCCCATTCCAATCATCTCATTGGAAAAATCAAAAAATTCCTGATCCCAGAGTACATCTCCACTTGCAGACAGCTTTACTATCTTTACAGAAGAATATGCAAAAATAGTTCCGTCTTCCGCCTCCACTCCCCCAAACAACCAAGGCACAACATCTACATAAGTGGACCAAATCACATTCCCATCTGTATCGACTTTTGCAACGTACCCCCCAGCTCCAAAAGCATCACAAAGATTAATTAAACCTATGCATAAAAAATTATTATCTGACAACTCCAACACCTGTTCTACACTCACATCTTCGCCTGGAAAAATAACATCCTGACTCCATTTTTTCTCTCCTTGTCCATCAACTACCGAAAGGAAAGCATCATTGGAGGGCCAGGTCACTATAGAAGGTGCACCGGATTTTCCACCCAAAACCCAATCACCGGAGCTACTTTGGATCAGAGCCGTACCATTATTATAAAATTCATCCTGACGCCCAAAATCAAAAATAGATTGCGCCTGCAAGCCAATAGATAATATTAAAATGTATGCGATAATAAAATTTTTCATAATTTTGCTTTTTATAAAAATACACTTTTTTTTCTATCTTTTCCAGAAGAAATAATGAGATGTCGGATAACTTCAATTATTGTAATTCATATACGATAATAATATTTCTATCTGCTACTACCAAAACATCTTCCGCACCTGAAAAATTGGCAGGCACAAATGGAACAGTAGCAGCAATAGGAAAACCAGGAACCAATTCTCCTTCGGAATTAAAAAGGTAGGCCAAGCGATTTTCTCTGGAAAGTGTCGCAATATAATCCTTCCGGGCATCCGCTAAATGCAAATTAAAAATTTCATCCTGTGGCTCAGGAAACGCTTTTTGAAAAGCAATTATAAAATCATTTCTATTATAATAATAAACCGTCATATCTTTCTGACTCAGCACGATAAAATCTTTTCGACTATCCCCTACTACATCCGCCATCAATAGCTTGACATCTTCATTTTTTCCGGCTTTCAGGTTCAGGCCAAATCCCTTACCTCTGGGATTCGTCACCTGGGCTTTTCCCTTATCATTTGCCGCAACAATCCGGCGCGGAGGCCGCTGCAAGTCAAGAAACACAGGGCCTTCGTGGTATCCAGTCATTTGAACTGCCGGAAAACGCTCCTTCCCATCAGGAGCGAAAGCCATGAGTTTTCCACGGTCATTCACAGCGATGATATGATCTTTTCCATTTATAATAAAATGTTCAAAATCAGCCCGGATTTTGCCTACACCCGATTTAGGCCGCCAACCGGTCAGAGGCTTTCCGTTTTGCTGATACCCATAGATATTTCCGTTATTACATGCAATAAAAATCTTATAATTTTTTTTATTATTAAAATCGTAAACTGCCACGCCATTTGTAGCAGGAGATTTTAATTTTCGCGGAAACCCGCTAATGGGTTCTCCATAATGATCCAATAAATAAATTTTATTTTTTGTATTGAATAAAAATTGATATTGCTTATTATCATAATAATCAATTTCATGTATTTTGGATTGAATGCGCCCCTCCAACACTCGCTCCCACACAATACTCCCTTCCGGTGACAAAGCATATAACCGATGCTTATCATCCTGAATCAACAACCGATCTTCTCCCCGCTTCCCGGTTTTCACCACCTGTGGCGCAATAGCAGCATCCGACTTTAAAGGCGTTTTCCAAACCGTCCTCGCTCCTCCACGAATAGCCGTTTTATTCATATTAAAAGAAATGGTACTTTCAAGCATTTTTCCGCTTCCGGTCGTTTGAAACCGCACCTGCCGAAAACCCAACCAGGGACGCAGGATCGTTCTCAATGAATCCCTGCATTCTTCTTTTATATAATTTTCTGCAATTTTATAAAGCCTGGGCGTACTTAAATATAAATTTGCATCCAATACATTATTTTTTGTTTTATCAAACAATAAGTAAGCCGTTTCCTGTCCCAGCGTTTTATTGACGATGTATTTATCCAATAACAATTTTAAGGCTCCGGAGGAATTAGCAAAGACGACATGCTTATCCAATACGACGTAATATGGATTGTGAATAAAATTAAATTCCTCTCCCAGAAAACCCTTGAAAAAATCCCGGCGGAGCAACCGACATATTTCAAAATTTTGATAGGGTTCTCGTTCCAGTTCTCCTGTAGCCGCTCCATAGTCTTCCAGCATTTCAGCAGGATTAGTATTTTCTTTTATAGAAATAACTACGATTTGATCCGTAGAAAAATCACTATTCAGAGGTTCGGTCATGGCCAAAGTCACAGACCCTTCCATCCAGGGTTGGAGATATTTTTGAAAGTCTTTTTCTTTTACAGAGGCTATTTTATTATAATTTAAATCAAAATGCAAAGCCGTATTTTCGGGTAAAACCCCGGCAATGCCAGGGGAAGATTTCCCCGATCCGGAAAACAAATTTTTCCACTGCTTATTAAAATATTCCACACAAATAAATCCCTTCCAATCCAATTGTGCTTCCCCATTTTTTTCCGGCGCCCAAGCTCCCCACTTCACAAACGGGGACAATTGATCGACGGCATCTGTTCCTTCCTTATTTAAAAACAAAGCAGAAAAAATAGACAAATGTTCAAAATTCACATAAGCAATAAAATTATTTTCATTAGAAAACTGCTTCCGCAAATAAGGAAAATGACTGTCGTTTTTTAGATTGGAAGAGACGACTTTCAATTGGCTAATCGCCGTCTCCACACACACCGCTTTTTTACTAAATAAAATCAATCCCCGATACGTGGTCAACACAAAATCGCCCAGCTCCGGATGATACAACTCATAAATATCTATATTTTTAAATTTAGTTTTAGTAATTTTTGAAGGACTCCTGTTTTCCAGTAAAGCCACAAAAGCAGCGGAGCTAAATGGCTTGGGCAAGTCATCTAACACATATAAATATTCAAATGTATTTGAACTAATCAAAAAAGGAGCCGCTAAAATCCTTCCGCTCCTGGGGATATTTTCATAAGCCACCGCCATCCGAAATAAGGTATCCAACGCCGGAAGATCTTCCGCCAGTTTTTGCACCGGAGCCATTTCTGATATCCTCACAGGCAACTCGGGTTCCTCCAGATTTTTTCGCAAAACTTCTATATCCCGAATTTCCAAAACAAAAGCTGAAGAACGAGGCACAGCTTCCAAGCCATCAACCCCAACAAAAGGAATTCTAATATATGTTTTAATAAAAAAGAAAAACAGCAGGAGCACCACTACCAACAAAATCCACTTTTTATGGGTTGTTATGAATTGGAAAACTTTAAGTAACATTGCGGCTGTTTTAGTGTTTAGACGTTGCAAAAGTAAAAAAGCACATGAAAAAATCATTTATTCTTTTAGCGGCAGTTTTTGGTTTTTTAGCTGTGGCACTCGGAGCCTTTGGTGCGCACGGCCTAAAGCCCCTGCTGGATGCCAAACAAATTGGCATTTTTGAAACGGGTATTGATTATCACTTTTATCATACATTGGCCTTGCTCGGTGTCGGCATTTTATATAAAAATCAAGAAAACCACCTGCTAAAATGGGCAGCCAGAGCCTTCATTTTCGGAATTTGTGGCTTCTCCGGGTCGCTCTACCTGCTTGCCACCAGAGGATTATTGGGTATTGAAAACTGGTCATCTGTCCTCGGCCCCATCACCCCAATCGGCGGTTTGGGATTTCTCGCTGGATGGTTCTGCTTATTCCTCTATGCAATGACCAATAAAAAAACTAATTTCGCATAATTTTTCACCCCTTACTTATTTGTATGGAATTAATTATCGGTGCTCTCTTAATCATTATTGCCTGTGTGATCATCTGGCGAGCCAGTGATGGCTACGAGGCTGCCTCTGAATACCTCGGTCGGAATCTTCACGACGGTGTGAGGGGCGCGACTATCAATGCTATAGGCAGTTCTATTCCGGAGTTGTTCACCACCTTTTTCGGATTGATTTTATTAAAAAACTCGGAAAATTTTGCCTTTGGAATCGGGACGACAGCCGGTAGTGCTATATTTAATGGTATGATTATTCCCGCCATTGTCATTTTTGCCGTGATTGGATATGGTTTGGCCAAGGAAGTCACCGTTTCCAGGAAAGTAATCCTGAGGGACGGGCTTTCCCTTATTTTTGCAAATTTTTGTTTAATTTATTTAATAAAAGGCGATACGTTATACTGGTGGCATGGCTTTATGCTAATGGCGATTTATGTCGGCTATGTCATTTTATTACTAACAACGATGTCTTCGGGTGATGGAGAAACCGAAGAGGAGGACGAGGAGGAAGATGAGGAGGAGGAATATAACACTCCAGTCTGGAAAGCCTTACTCATGCTGGATCTCGAAAATGTTTTTCTTAGCAAAGATAAACCCATCAACACCGGGCGCGCCTGGGCCTTGTTGCTGACGGCGATGTTTTTTATTGGCGCAGCTTGTATCTTGCTGGTTCGCGCCTGTGAAATTTCTGCGGAAGGTTTGGGCATTGCCAAATACTTTATTGCCGTGATTTTGGCCTCCGCCGCTACGAGTGTTCCCGATACCATTTTATCCTACCGGGATGCGATTGCCGGACAGTACGATGATGCTGTCGCCAATGCACTGGGTAGCAATATTTTTGATGTTTGTTTTGCGTTGGGACTGCCATTATTTATTTTTACGGTGATGTATGGCCCTATCCAGATGGCACCGGAGACGATTGAAAATGTCACCGAGCTTCGGGTCTTGTTGTTATACTTAACTATCATTGCTTTTTTTATTTATATTATAAAAAGAGGAATGGGAAAAGTCAAGGCCGTTTTATTGTTGCTTATTTATATAATATTTACAATATATATATTTGCAAAAGGCTATGAATTTGAATGGGCATTAAAAATCGGTGAATGGCTAAGATCGATTGTTTAGTATTGGTGGTTTATTTTAACTGACGAAAATATATCTTGCTTATTGCTAGGCGGGATAAAAAAATTTCGTGTCAGGTGTCTCACCTGACACCAACAACAAGCAGATTTTTATTATGCCATTTAAATTGAACACTTGCTTAACCACCAAAACACAAAATAAACAACAAAATTTTTATTATAATAAATTCTAATAAAATGCAAAAACCCACCTACGAAGATTACAAAAGAACCATGCGTAAAATTACGGATGTCAATAATGCCATGGCCGTATTGGGCTGGGACAAAGAAGTCAATCTTCCCTCCAAAGGAGCCATGCACCGCACCCAGCAGGTTTCTACCCTCGCCGGTATCGCCCATGAATTATTTGCCGATGAAAAATTTGGCGACGTCCTCAAATTTTTAAATGAAAATAACGGCCTGGATGATCGCCAACGCAGAAATGTGTCCCTGACGCTCAAGGATTATAATAGAAATAAAAAATATTCGACTGAATTTGTTATGAAATCCTCGAAGGTCATTTCCGAAGGATACGCCGCCTGGCTCAAAGCCAGAGAAGCGAATGACTTTGGCTTGTACCGGGAACCGC
Source organism: Saprospiraceae bacterium (assembly GCA_020629915.1). Classification (GTDB taxonomy): domain Bacteria; phylum Bacteroidota; class Bacteroidia; order Chitinophagales; family Saprospiraceae; genus JAHDCK01. The sequence continues at coordinate 5,205 of JAHDCK010000139.1, read as the reverse complement.
TTGGAAAAATTGTAGCAATCAAACGAGAAGAATCTGAAATTTTAGGATATAAAGATCATCCTTATGATGCCTTGCTCGACATCTACGAACCCGAAGCCAAAACCGCCGACATCGTTACGCTATTCAAAGATGTCCGGGACAAACTCGTCGATTTTGCCAAGCGCATCAAGGCACAGCCACAAGTGCCTCACGAATTCCTCGGTAAATTCTACGCCCATCAAAAACAATGGGATTTCGGAATTGATATATTAAAAAATATGGGATATGACTTTGAGGCTGGCCGACAGGATTTGTCTCCGCATCCGTTCACGACGAATTTTTCTCCGCAGGATGTGCGTGTCACTACCCGTGTGGATGAACGTGATTTTGGGAATATGACCTGGAGTTGTATCCATGAAGGCGGGCACGCCTTGTACGAACAGGGACTGCCTGTGGACGAATATGGCTTGCCACTGGGGTCTTCGGTTTCTCTTGGCATCCATGAATCCCAGTCGCGCTTGTGGGAAAATAACGTAGGACGCAGCTTGCCATATTGGAAAGCACATTATAATAAATTACAAAATGCATTCCCTGAAAATTTGCAGGGCGTCCCTCTGGAAGATTTTTATAAAGGCATCAATAAAGTGGCTCCTAATCTCAAGCGAACCGAAGCCGATGAGTTGCATTATCACTTCCATGTTTTAATTCGTTTTGAAATAGAAAAGGAACTTTTGGAAGGAACTTTGCAAGTAGATGATTTAGACAAATATTGGAATAAAAAATACAAAGAATATCTAGGCGTTGATGTTCCTAATGACAATCAAGGTATCCTTCAGGATATTCACTGGGCACACGGCAGCATCGGATATTTTCCGACTTACTCGCTTGGAAGTTTTTACGCCGTTCAGTTTTACAATCAGGCCAAAAGCGACATCCCCGGACTGGAAGAGCAAATCCAACAGGGCGACAATGCCCAACTCCTCACCTGGCTTCGGGAAAATATCCATCGCCACGGACGTTATTATTCGGCGGAAGATCTTTGTCAAAAAGTCACCGGAGAAAAACTCAACTTCGATCACTTCATGAAATATGCTGAAGAAAAATATAGTTTTATTTATGGATTGTAATTTATAAAATATTAAAAAATGTGCCGGGTTTTTTCCTGGCACATTTTTTTGTCTCACCTTAACACTATTTTAATTACTTCCCTCTTGATCTCTGAATTGGATTTGCCTATATTTGTATTAAATCCTTTAGGGTTATTTCCACTTACCTTTTGACATTTATCCAGATGTCTTACTTTTTTATAATTTTAAATTCAAAATTCAACCATGAAGAATTGTATTGTACTGCTTGTTGCCTTAGCAATGAGCTTCCCGCTCTTTGCTCAAAACTGCAATGATTATTTCCCAATGAAGGAAGGACTTTCTTATGAATTAACTTCGTATAATAAAAAAGATAAAAAAACAGGGACCACTCATTACCTTATAAAAAACGTAGAAAAGGCCGGAGATAAATTTTCTGGAGATATAACAATGACCCTTCGGGATAAAAACGACAAGGAACTCAATGTCACCGAATACACTGCGACCTGTTCTAACGGAACCTACCTCGTAGATATTCAATCTATGTTTGGAAGTGGAACCGAGGCCATGCAGGGAGCGCAGGTAGATATTTCCGGGACTGCTCTTGAAATGCCCGCTCAATTATCCGTCGGACAAAGTCTGCCCGATGCAGATATGATTTCCAAAATTGATATGGGCGTTTTAAAAATGGACATTACCACTAAAATTTTCAACCGCAAAGTGGAAGCCAGAGAATCAATCACAACTCCCGCCGGAACCTTTGATTGTTATAAAATTTCTTATGATACAACCGTTGATTCAGGTTTTCAAATCAAAGCTACAGGCGTTCAGTGGATTGCAGAAAAATACGGATTAGTAAAACAGGAAAGTTATAACAGCAAAGGCAAACTGGAAAGTTATTCTGTGTTGTCTAAATATAATGAGTAGAGTTTTTAATTATATTTTAAATAAAAAATGCCTTTCTATATGGAATAGAAAGGCATTTTTTTATTAAATAAACTCCAATATAACAAAATCACATTTAATCTACCTTCTCCAACAACTCCTTAGGCAAACGCCTGGAAGATTTTGCTCCCAATTCCCGGATGCGTTCTGCCCGGCCAATGAGCGTATCTCCTTTCTTCTTGGACTCCGTGAGTTTGCGCATCGCTCCCTCGTAGGAAGATTGCGCACTGTCCAGCCGTTTGCCTACATCCTTGAGATCCTCCACAAAAGATACAAATTTATCATATAATAATCCACTCTGTTTAGCAATTTCTAAAACATTATTTTTTTGCTTTTCCTGTTTCCAAATAAAAGAAACCGTTCGCATAGTCGCCAGCAAAGTAGAAGTCGTAACCAGCACGATATTTTTATCCAATGCATCCAGATACAAATTCGGATCTTTTTGCAAGGCCAGGTAAAGAGCCGGCTCCACTGGGACGAACATCAGCAAATAGTCCGGCGTATTCACCTGATAGAGTTGGGTATAATTCTTTGCACTCAGCTCCTTGATATGTTGCTTCAAACTATCCAAATGTCTTTTTAAATATTTTTCTTTTTTATCTGGCTCTGTCGCATTAAAATATTTCTCATACGCTGTAAGCGAAACTTTTGAGTCAATGATCAAATGTTTATCCTCCGGCAGATTGATAATAAAGTCCGGTCGCTGGATTTGACCTTTTATATTTTTAAAAGAAGCCTGGGTTCGGAAATGAATATCCTTGTTGAGTCCGGCGCGTTCCAGTAGCATCTCCAGGCGAAATTCTCCCCAGTCGCCCTGCGTTTTATTATCGCCTTTCAGCGCACTTACCAAATTATTGGCATCCGTACTCAACTGCATATTCAAATCCCGAAGGTGTTCGATTTCCTTTTTGAGGGAGATATGATCCTCGGATTGCTTCCAGAGTTTTTTCTCAATGCCTTCCTCAAATTCCCGGATTTTGGTTTGCAGCGGTCCCAGCACGGTGAGCAATTCCTTGTGATTGGTGCGGACAAATTTTTCGCTTTTCTCCTCCAGCAATTTCCCGGCGATATTTTCAAATTCAGTTTTCATAATCCGCTGCAATCCTTCCACCGATTCATTTTGTTGCCGCAGCTTTTCTTCCAGATTCCAGGCGACCTGCTCCTTAGCCGACAATGCCTTGCTCGCTTCCAGATAGGCCTGCTCCTTATCCGCCAGATCGTCTTTGAGTTGGTCGGATTGTTTTAAAATATTCTGGTATAATTCTTTTAAAACGTATTTCTGCCGAATTATTTCTTCATTAAACTCAGAATTTTTATACTTAAAATAAGCCATCATCCATCCTGCTAATCCTCCAACCAATAAACCCAATAACAAATACCAAATTTCCATTTTTTGCTAATTGTAATCAAAAAAATTATATAATTTCACCGTTAAAGTTAAATCATTTTAGCAAAAAAGTAAAATATCAATAATTTTTTTTATCTTTATTGTAGAATAAGCAACTGATCCGGATTGTTTTTGTCCTTTTATTAGAATTAAAGGATTCATTTTCATCCAAATCCATATTAAACCTTAACACAGCATTAACGGTTTGTAATAAGTAAAATGGTTATTTTGGTAGCTAATTGGAATCTTTCCAATCCAAACCTAACACTTTCCACATTTCTAATTATACTTATAAAATAAAAATTTATGCGAAATTTTGCGGCTCTGGTTTTCGTTTCTCTATTCAGCGCATTTGCAGCTATCTTTGTATATGAATATTTTTTTGATGATGACCAAACAGTCATCGAAATGAGCGGAGACAATCCCAATGCTCGTTATACCAATTTTAATAATCCGGTCACCACTACCAGCACCTATAATTCCTCTGCCCCTACTTCCTTCACGGAAGCCTCTTCCATTGCGACACCTGCTGTGGTGAATATCAGCGCACGCACCGGAGGCAGTTCCAGCATCTGGGGATATGGCGGTGGCGGAGAAATCTCCTCTGGCTCCGGGGTCATTATTTCCGGCGATGGATATATTGTAACCAACAACCACGTCGTAGAAGGCGCATCCGAGCTGGAAGTTTCCCTCAACGATAAAAGAAAATTTGATGGCGAGCTGATTGGAGTTGATCCAACAACTGATTTGGCGCTTATTAAAATAAAAGAACGCAATCTCCCCTACCTCAAAATGGGCAACTCCGATGGTGTACAAATTGGCGAATGGGTTTTGGCCGTAGGAAATCCCTTTAATTTGACTTCAACCGTTACTGCGGGTATCGTGAGTGCCAAAGCACGAAACATTAATATATTAGAAGAAGCTTATTCTATCGAATCTTTCATACAAACCGATGCGGCTGTCAATCCCGGTAACAGCGGTGGCGCACTCGTTAATACCAACGGAGAATTGATTGGCGTCAACACCGCTATCATCACCCGCTCCGGTCGCTACGAAGGGTATTCCTTCGCCGTTCCATCCAACCTGGTAAAAAAAGTAGTGGAGGATTTAAAGGATTTTGGAAAAGTGCAGCGCGGATTTTTGGGGGTTGTGATTGGAGATATTACGGATGAAATTGCCAAAGAAAACGGATTAAGCACGCTCGACGGTGTTTTAATTACTCAAATAAATGGCGGAAGTGCCGCCGAAGCTGCCGGACTTAAACCGGGTGATGTCATCACCAAGGTCAATGGCCAATCGGTGAAATCCACACCGGAATTGCAGGAGCAGGTCGCCTTGTTCCGCCCCGGCAATAAAATCAAACTGGAATACATCCGCAACGGCCGCACAAAAACAGCGGATGCCATTCTGAAAGATGCCAATAACCGTTCTGCCATCTCGGGAGATGCCAAAAAGAAAAGCTCCGGACTGGAAAATATTCTGGGATTTGAATTGCGCAATCTGACTGAAAATGAAGAACGCAAGCTGAAAACAAAAGGTGCCATGGTCATCAGTATTACCCGTGGTGGAAAAATTGATCGTACCAATATGGATCCTGGTTATGTCATTACCCGCGTGAATGACAAGCGGGTTCGTACAATAGAAGAAGTACTGGAAGCCATCCGCAGCTCAGATGAAATAGTAGTGCTGGAAGGTGTTTATGAAAATTACCCGGAGGAGTATTTTTATACTTTTAGAAAGTAAATTAAGCAAGTAAGTAATTGGACAAAATAACATTATATTTAATTTGAAATGAATTTTTGATTTATT
>JAHDCK010000138.1 GCA_020629915.1 Saprospiraceae bacterium | reverse complement strand
AAATCAAAAACTCATTTCAAATTAAATTTAACATTATTATGTCCAGTTACTTATACTGCAAAACAAGTTGATTAGATGGCTGAATTGGCCAAATGGATAGATGCTCTTATCCCGGATAAACTCAAGGGAGAACCGGAAGTGTACCGAAAGGCAAGGATCATAAATTATACTCACCTACTCCTTGCAATCGTCAACCTTCTGTCTTTTGCTATGGTGTTGTTTTTGCCTTTCAAGTCCAACATAAATAATGGGCTCGGTTTTCTGGGTCTCTTTTTATTGTTAGTAACATTCAAATATATTGGCTCTATCACCCTGTCAGGTAACTTAATCGTCCTGACTCTTGTAGCTATGATTGCTCCCCTTCCATTCCATTCCGGTGGAATATATTCGATGGACACCATTTTTCTGGTAACGGCTCCGGCTTTAGCCTACCTTCTTGCAGGAAGAAACTCCGGGATTTTTTGGACAATTGCTCTTTATATATTTTTTACTTACTTATATTTTCTGGAATCGGGTGCCGAAGTATCCTATCGTACCCAGACTGTGGACTTTCCTGCTCAGTATTATTTTTATGGCACCTGCTTGTTGTTCCTCTCTATACTAGGAACAATTTTTATATATGAAACACAGAAATCCAGTATTATAAAACAATTAAAAGATCAACGGAAGACCTTACAAGATACCCAGCTACAATTAAAAGAACTAAATACCTCTCTGGAAAAAAAGGTGAAAGAAAGAACCATAGACCTGGAAAAAACCAACCTTACCCTCACCCAGTCCAATGCCGATCTGGAACGATTTGCCTATATTGCTTCTCATGATTTGCAAGAACCCTTAAGAATGGTGGGCAACTTTGTCCAACTGCTTGAAGAGGAATACCACGACGAATTGGATGACAGCGGTAAAACATATATACAATTTGCTGTAGACGGGGTCAAACGAATGTCCCGCCTGATTACAGAACTACTTCAGTACTCCCGTATGCATCGATATGAACTCAACCCCAATTCGATTCATCTACCGGAGTTTTTTGAAAAAATAAAACACAACTTAATTGATTATATCAAAAATAACAATGCTTTAATTGATATTCAGTATCCCGACACCCAGTTTACCGGAGATCAAAAACTACTCGAAATTCTTTTCTTCCACCTCATGGATAACGGATTGAAATTTAATAAAAGTAACAGCCCCAAAATAAATGTGTACATTAAAGAGGAAAAATCTCACTGGAATTGCACGGTAAAGGATAATGGAATTGGAATTGAGTCGGAGAAACAGGAAGAAATTTTTAAGGCCTTTAGACGACTTAACCGAAAAGAAATATACGAAGGAACGGGAATTGGCCTGGCCCTATGCAAAAAAATTGTAGCTCTCCATCTTGGAGACATTCATCTAAACTCCACACCCGGAAAGGGTTCCACCTTTTATTTTACACTCAGTAAAACACTTCCCAAAAAAGAAATCAACTAAGTTTTGATTGTTATTTACAATTTTTCTATTTTTAAATCCCGAATTCGCCGCTTTTTAATATAATGGCAATAAATTTGAGGATAAATAACCACTATCATTTAAAAACACCAGAAAACAGAATTTTATCTTTCTTATATAAAATTCTGTTTTTGTCACCTTAAAAAAAATATCATGAGTGGTATAGGACAACCTGTAGAAATTTTATTGATTGAGGATAATGAGGGAGATATTATCCTAACAAAAAAAGCCTTTGAAAAAGGTAAAATCAGAAATAATCTCTCCATAGCCAGAGATGGAAAGGAGGGACTTGATTTTCTTTTTAAAAGAGGAAAATTTGAAAATGCTCCGACACCAGATCTTATTCTTCTCGACTTGAATATGCCGGAACTAAATGGGCAGGAGGTTCTCAAGGAGCTAAAATCCGATCCCAATTTAAAAATGATTCCCGTTGTCGTTTTGACAACATCCAATGCCGATGAAGATATTTTGCAAAGCTATGAACTTCAGGCGAGTTGCTACATCAAAAAACCAGTAGACTTTAAGCAGTTTGGCGAAGTCATTCAAAAATTACAAAACTACTGGTTCACGGTTGTTCGGTTTCCTCCAAAGTTATATTAGAATTTTATATTTTTCATATAAAAAGCCGCACCTGAAAGTTTCAAGTGCGGCTTTTATATTTGCAGTTGTATTTTCCTATTAAAAATATTTATTGAATCAATAACTTTCCAATGGCGTAGGAAGAATCACTTCGCAATCGGTAATAATAAATTCCGGGCGACAGGTTATTTCGTTTAATCATCAGTGGCGATTGCATTACCGCTTCCTTTGTTTGAACTACTTTCCCCGTAACATCCCTAATTTCTAAAGAAAAACTTTCTCCTTCCGAATCATCAAAGAGAAGTTGGGTTTCAGAAGAAAAAGGATTAGGCATAGCTTTTACTTCAATGCGTTCTCCGGGAAAATCTACTGAAGAAACAAAAAGACATTCCCCTTCAATCTGATGCTGAATGCGCTCATAATCCAAATTGACAATATCTACGATATTCTCTATACAAATTTCTTCTGCAGTTATATCTACATAATTAATACGACAAAGGGGCTGGAAATCAACAGACTTCTCGATCAGCGAATCCTGCTCCGATAATCCGATAATCATGGCCTCTCCAATATTAGAACTTGGGCTGATGGGATATAAAGCGGGATCGACCAGATTTTCCACTGAAGCAATTGTAATTCCACTCATTTGAAACTGGTAACCTACAATTTTAGATAACGGATTCTTAATTCCTATGTCAATCGTTTTATTATTAAAATCTGCCGAAAGAATTGTTAAACTTGCCTGCTCATCCGGATTTTCAATATCCATTGGCAAATCACAGTGATCATGTGCTCCGGCTCCGGGGTGGTTGTGGGCATTTCCATAATTCAAACAACTTGCCAGCAAAGCGGCATCATAAACAGAAACAGTTCCGTCCGCATTTAGGTCATTACAGGTTGTAGCCGAAATATCATCCCCAAGAATTAAAGTAATATATTCAAAAACATCAATATATTCCTGTGATTCATTACTATCCACATCTCCGAAAAGTGAAGGACCATCACAAACGCCATTGCAATCTGGCTGTGCATCCCCGTAGGGTTCTCCCAGACAATCCACAAATTCCGGACAATTGGGCTCCACTTGCATCACCAGAGAACCACTCGTTCGATCGAGTGTAATACAGGCTTGCGCCCAGTTATTCGATGTTTCCTTTTCATAACGGCCATTAGCATCCGGGGCATTATCCCAATTTACACGCATGACAAAGGTATAAGCTCCGTCTTCCACATCCGTTACATCTATCCACTGACAATCTAAATAATAATCATATATATCATAACATCCTGCTGAAATACCCATCTGATTACATCCGTAAAATGGCGTGTATCCCGGATTACATCCTAAGTCCAAAACACAAAATCCATTTTTAAAGCCAATTGGCAAAGCCAACCCGTTTTCGTCAAATAAAATGTATTCCGCATACCCGTCATAGTGCCAGTGACCGTGGCAGTTGTCATAGGTAAATTGTCCGGGGAAATTATTTTCATTTCCTATGAAATAATCTTCTTCGCCTATATTTTCTATCCACGTGGTAAAACGTACAATATCCCGTTGTCCATACCCGGTAAGACAACCCTCATTGATCATACATTGATCCGTATTATTGAGGGTAGTTAATTGAATAGAACCCAATAATTCACTTTCCAAAACTATTAAATCAGGTTGATCCGGGCAGTTTGGATCTGGAGCATAGATACAGGAGTTATCATCCTGTGTTGCAAGCGGATTATAATTACAGGCAGTAGGATCCATACAACCGGTTACCGGCCCCAGATAAGTCAGGCTCCAATCAATGTCCTGGCCGGAACAAGCGGTTCCACTATCTCCTATTCTAATAAAATAAGTAACATTAGGCAATAAAGTCGCATTGGGAATCAGCGCTTGTAATCCACCACAGGTATTATCATCATAATAAACCGCTCCGACCTGGGTATCATCTACAATTATCCCAAAACAACTTTCATAAATCCATATCTTTGTATCACAAGGAGCACCACAGGTACTAATTTCATACATCCCTGTCTGGGTTGGGGTAAATTCATACCAGGAATCATCAAATATGGCTGTATAGTTTCCTTCGGAAATAGAAACCGCACTCGTACAGGATGAACCCGGAGGACAATTAAACTCCAAATTAACTGTACTACCAAAAGTACCGTTGATGACGTGACTCCAAGTTCCGTTAACATCCATAACAACTGCCGGATTATTTGAGATTCCATCTCCTGCTGCGTCAAACATTGTAAAATTTAAGCACTCTCCGGCAGGAACACAAAATGTATGAACATAGGTTGTATCATTTTGCATGGTGTTAAAACCCGTAACATAATACACCACATTAGAGACTGAGCCTACCATTTGCCAGGCAATTTCCCCGGCAAAATTATCTGTATGAATCGTTACTGTCACCTCATCTTCTCCTCCGGAGCAAGGCTGGCTTTTTACATTAAAACCAACAAGAGTGAAGATAAAGACAAAAAGTAAGGTTTGGATTTTCATTTATATAAATTTTATTAAAATCTTAAAACGAAGGGTTCTAGGCGATTTCATTTGGTTTCCAAGTTTAAAATCTGCCATTTTTTGAAAAAATGGCAGATTTAGCACCAAGGCATTAATGATGATCTACCAAATGAGATCATTTTGAACCAAAACGAAGTTTTCACAAAATACAAAAGAAAAAACTGGGAAGAATTATTTTACAATTAAAATACCATTAATCAACCTGACTTGTCCCACCAACGACGATAACTATTTCTCCCTTGACTTTTTTTTCTTTTGGAAATTGTTGAATTAATTCCTCCAATGTGCCTCGCTTTGCAGTTTCGTGCATCTTACTAATTTCCCGGATGACAGCAGCTTTGCGATTGGCTCCGCAATGCTCTGCCAACTGTTGGAGGCATTTAGCTACCCGAAAGGGCGATTCATACATTATAAAAGTGTGCGGTAATGCAGCCAGATATTTCAGGCGGGTTTGACGACCTTTTTTGTGAGGAAGAAAGCCTTCAAAGTAGAATTTATCCGCCGGCAATCCCGAAATGACCAAAGCCGGAATCAAAGCGGTAGCTCCGGGCAAGCATTCTACTTTTACCCCTGCCTCCACACAAGCGCGCACCAACAAAAATCCCGGATCGGAAATGGCCGGCGTTCCGGCATCCGAAATTAATGCTATCTGCTGACCGGCTTGTAGTTGTTCTATAATTTGGGGGGTCGTGCCGTGTTCATTAAAACTATGGTAAGATTTCAACGGCGTTTCTATCTGGAAGTGTTGCAGGAGTTTTTTGGAGGTGCGTGTATCTTCACAAAGCACCAGCTCTACTTCTTTTAAAATGCGAATTGCGCGCAAAGTGATGTCTTCCAAATTACCGATAGGTGTTGGAACGAGAAACAATTGGGTCGTTTCCTCCATTAATCTGTCCTCTCCTGAAGTTTGTAGGAATAGGTTTCCATGATGAGATTAGCCAGCAATTTTTTGCAGGCAATTTCTACTTTTTCCCGGGCAGCAGCTTCGTTTTCTGCTTCCATCTCCATTTTAATATGCTTGCCTATGCGCACATCCGTTACGCCACTCAGGTTTAAGTTTTTCATATTATTAGAGACAGTTTTGCCTTGTGGGTCTAGTAATTCCTTATGCGGCATGATGTCAATTTCAGCCAGATACTTCATATTGTTATAATTTAATTAAGCAAGTAGTCAAATTTAAAACGACAAATAGAATGTAGGTTTTGCTAAACATTCTAGTCCGGGTTTCCGTCAGGCGAGACGCCTGACGGGCGAATATGCCTTGTCAAGCGTCTCGCCGACGATGAATGTCTGTGCTTCGCCTGACAAGAAACACCGAGCCAGGATGACAAAAATCCTCGAAATTTTCGTCGATTAAAATTGATTAAGTAACTGGACACAATAATATTATATTTAATTTGAAATGAATTTTTGATTTATTCGAGGCAAAAAACGTAGGCGACGCAGGGCGTCGGCGAGGCTTTTTAACGAAGAAGAAATTAAAAAGTCGTTCAAAGTAGTATAAATTTTATTGTGGCCGGTTACTTACCTGCTCATGCTATTAAAATAGTTGTTTATTGAGTACAAAAACTCAAAATTACGCTTTTTTAGAAGCATTATTTAACAAGGAAAGAATTATATATAAAATAACATTGACAGGAAAAGCCAGCCAACCCAACAAGAAGAGATTAGCTACACCAGCGATGAAAAAAATGTATCGCACTTCATTTCCCTTCCATCCAAAATTCTCCACCTTATTGCCAAACAAACGAATATCTGCCACCATCAGCCAGGACAATACCAAAATGGAAATTCCAATAAAAACAGGATGTCCTGCATAAGATTGGAGGCCCCAAAAATTAGTTTGAAAAACCATATAGCTCCCCAGTACAAACATGGTACAAGTCGGTGTATTCAAACCTATAAAATCTTTCGTTTGGCGGGTATCGACATTAAAAAGGGCGAGTCGCCAACCCGCAAATACGGTCAGTAAAAAAGCAGGCAGGGCATAAAAATGAAACAACTCCTCCCCTGTTTTAAAATAATCCAGCAGTAGCACGTAAAACATCGTCCCCGGAACCACCCCAAAAGAAACCATATCCGCCAGAGAATCCAGCTCTTTCCCCATTTCTGCGCTGACATTAAGCAGACGGGCAGCCAGGCCATCCATAAAATCCGCTAATACGGAAATACACAACAGCACCGGAACCCAATATGATTCTCCTGCAAGAATAGCGACAATGGCACTGCATCCACAAAAAAGATTCAATGCCGTAAGCATATTTGGAATGTGTCGTATCATTATTTTTTTCTTGAAAAATTTAGCTTTTAGGGCTGGAAAGGTAGGAAAATTGTCTGTTTTGGTTTCATTTTGATAAAAAAAACAGTTTTTTTTTACTTGGGAGGCATCACTTTGGGCGAGTTATTCGTAATTTTAATAGAGAGATAAAACCTACAGCTAGTTAAACTGCAAACACAACGTTAACCTGATGAGAAATTTATTGTACACACTGTTGATTCTGGCGACGGGCATTTGGATAAGTGCCTGCGGAACAAAGGAGAAAGAAGCCTCCTTTGTCATGGATGTCCAGAATATTGAGTTTGAAATATCCCGTGCGGATCAATTAAATAATAATCAACCTGCTGTTTTCCTGGAAACAAAAGTAACAAGCGAACTGGAAAGCCTGTTGGAAGAAGGCAATGGTATTCAGTCCATTCAATCAGTCAAATTAGCTTCCTGGACGATTGAAAATAACGATTTCAATGGTGAGTTTCAGGATGATTTAGGCTTTTTTAATAAAATTGATGCTTATATCAAAACTCAAAACAGACCCGCTAAAAAAGTAGCTATGCTGCTAAATAATCCAGGTCGGGTTCAAGGTTTTGATTTAAAACTGGTAGGAGAAGAAAATCTTGCAGAGTACCTGCAAGACCCGGAATTTACACTTATACTCAGGGGGAACGGAAATGCCGATGGTGGCGCAGATTTCGCCAACGTTCTCACCCGATTGTCCTTCGATGTGGATGCCATTATCGAAGAATAACATTTTTCTAACTATGATGAACCCCGAAAAAACTCTTTCACCTTTGGAAGAGTTTTTTCCATTTTAGGACCTTTCCTTTTTTGCCAACTCCTTACAATTCTGCTTCTTTCTCCTGCCTGATATACGTTTTTGGATTAAATTGTTGTTTTATTCCTATCCTCTACTACTAAAAGGTCGCATTTGGCTAAAGGTTTTCTAATAAAAAACCTCTCCACATTGATTATAGTCAGGCTGTGACCCCTAAGATTATTTTACAACCAAATAAAAAACAATGCTGCAAACTAAAATCCAGATGGAAACCAAATCCATCTCCTACGAAGGGTATGACATTCATTATTACACGAATCACGATGGAAATAATGTGAAAACTCCTATTGTTTTTCTTCATCCGGCCTTTGGAGATCACCAATGCTTTTACAAGCAGATTCCACATTTTGGCAAAACCCATTCTGTTATTACCTTAGATTTTCTTGGACATGGAAAGAGTCAAAAAACAGGTTCCGCCAAAGACAAAATTGATGCTTCCGCAAAGCACGTTTTTGATATTTTAAAAAAAGAAAATATACATAAAATTCACCTCGTTGGTGTATCTATGGGTTCGCTGATTGCTCAATACTTTGCCTTGCAATATCCAGAACAGGTAGAATCTCTCACCGTCCTGGGTGGCTACGACATTAACGCCGACAACAGCAAGGTGAATAAAGCTCAGCAAATGGAACAACTCAAGTGGATTTGGAAAATGATTTTCTCCATGACTTCTTTTAGAAAATATATTTCTAAAATGAGTTTGCATCAACCTGCCGAGCAAGAGTTCTTTTTTAATATATCAAAATCCTACAAGCGAGGTTCTATTTTCCTGATGTCCGGGATGCAAAATATTTTAAAAGTGCGAAAAGACATCAAGCGGAATTACCCGTTGATGATCCTCGCAGGCGAACACGATTTGGAGATTGCTAAAGAAGCAGCTCAGGAATGGGCGGCACGCGAAGAAGGGGTTGTTTTTAAAATTATGGAAGGCGCAGGGCATTGTGCGAATATGGATGATGCTCCTGCTTTTAATAAACTGCTAGAAGATTTTATATGTTAAAAAAACCAAAATACTGCGGAGAGAACTGGCTGGAAATGGAGCCAACAGAAGACGGACGCATCTGCGGAAGTTGCCAGAAAACAATTGTGGATTTTTCTAATAAGTCCTGGAAGGAAATTGAGGCGATCCAAAGTGCCGCAGAGCAACCACTCTGCGGGATGTATTCTAAAAAACAACTAAAATACTGGGGACAGGAACCGCCTAAAACTATTCCCGGCTGTAAAAGTTGGTTGCTGGCTTCTGCCCTGCTGACGGTCAACCTGCCGCTTTTAGAACAACTCAATGCACAGCCAACGGAAGCCGTTGAACAGGTAAAAGAGTCTGCTTCCATTTCAGATACCACCCGTTCTCAAATTGTTAAAGGGTTAGTTTATGATGCAGATAATGAAGAGCCACTTTTTGCTGCAAATGTGGTTATTAATAATACAGAAATCGGCGTTGTAACGGATATAGATGGAAAATTTGAATTAGAAATCCCGAAGGAACACTGGCAGGATTCCCTTATGATTTCTTATATCGGCTATGAAGATAAAATGATTCCCATCGCTTCTTTTTCTGAGCATTCCCTCACGACCCATCAATTATTAAGGGCAACCATGACACCCCTTACGGAGGAACATATCACCTATTTTTATATAAAAACACCTTCAAAACGTAAACGTTTCTGGCAGCGGGTGAAAAACTTCTTTAGAAGAAAATAATATTTATCTCGTTACGATATAAAAAGAATTATTAGCTTCATTACATTCCTGGATACCCTGAAAGGCATCAACGACTAGTATGAGGTTGTGAGTAAAGCCAGATTGCTTGGCCAAATAGGCTTTTATTTTTCCTGTATAGGAACCTCCGGGAGGAATTGATTCCGGTGGGTTTTTATCAAACTCTCCAAGGAATGCACCTCCACCAATCAGGTCTCCTTTATTTAGCTTATTGTCTCCGGAGAAATAATACCGAAATGCGATATTATCTTCTTTTCGTTTTTTCTTTTCGCCCAGGAGCGGAGCCGGAGCAGTTCCGATATTCTTTATGGTCACTTCAATATCTGCATATTTTTTCTTTTTGAGTTTTAAAATTTTTAAACTCTCAATAACCAAATCCGCACAACCTTCTCCATCAACTATATTATCCGAGCTTGCCGTAGCATTTGCCACTTCCGGATTGATTTGCAAACCCTCCTCTGCCGGGTTTTCTTTTGCCGGTTGGGGAGCAGGTTCTGGTTTGGTTTTAGGTTTGGCTTTTGCAATGGTAGGTTTAGTTTTTTCCGGGGATTTCATTTTATCTGTTTTAGATCTTTCTTTCAACCAATCTTCCCGGGTCTTGGCTTTTTTTATAACTATTTCCTCTTTGGGTTTTTCTGCTTTAGGTTGGGAAGATGGTTGGGAACCATCGGGTAACATCATCCCTGTAAAATCCACTTTAACTTCATTGTTGTAAATTCCTTTGGGTTCAACGATACCTCCCTGCTGCCGTATTGCATGAACGACATCACCTTTATAATAGGTAAGCCCCATTTTTTCTAAATTTAAATCTTCAAAGAAAACGATTTCGGCAGTTTTATCTTCTCCAATATTCACTGACTCTGATCCTGTATTCGCTAAGGTATAATTGATCCGTGCCCATTTCGCTTTGCGTTTAAGCATTTTAATTTTTTGAATATAAACTCTTTTAACACCACTTTCAGGAGCACTTGCTTCTCCCTGTCCCCGGACAGCGAAAGCCAGAAAAATCCCCAATGTTAAAACAAACCATTTCGTAAGCTGCATTTTTGTATTTTATTTTTCGGATTCTACAATTTTTATTGGACGGTTGATACTTTCCTGCAAGGAAATAAATGTTTCCGTCCGCTGGATGCCTGTGATTTTCTGGAGTTTATCATGGAGCACTTCTTTTAGATGCTCGGTGTCTTTGCAGATAATTTTAGCAAAAATATTATATAATCCCGTCGTGTAATGTGCCCCAACGACTTCCGGAATTTTAGCCAGTTCAACGGCTACTTCATCGTACAAGGAACTTTTATCCAGGTAAATACCCAAAAAGGCACAAATATCATACCCCATGCGGGCATAATTTACCCGGAGGCTGGCTCCATCGACAATGCCCATTTCTTCCAGCTTTTTCATGCGTACATGAACCGTTCCGCCGGAAACAAAGAGTTTTTTGGCAATATCGGTGTAAGGCACCTTGGCATCTTCCATCAGGATAGATAAAATTTGCTTATCCAGACTATCAATTTCTAAATTCTTTCCCATAAACGGAGTTCATTTTATAAATCTATTAACAAAATAGCCAATTTATTGGCATTTTATCAATTTTAAGATAAAAATTCC
>JAHDCK010000137.1 GCA_020629915.1 Saprospiraceae bacterium | reverse complement strand
GACACCTGAGAAGCAGGATTTTTCGTCGGTTAATTTTTTACAACCAATTAGTCTGTGATACATTTATAAAATAATCAAATGGCGAATTTAAAAGAAGTCCGTAACCGGATTAAGTCTGTTATTAATACGCAACAAATCACCAAGGCCATGAAAATGGTATCAGCGGCGAAGTTGCGGAAGGCACAGCAGGCCATCGTGGAAATGCGGCCTTATTCTAACAAGCTCACCGAAATGCTGCGCAATATTCTTTCCAATATGGAAGGGGGAGCGGAGACGAGTTTGGGACAGGAGCGACCTATTGAAAAGGCGTTGCTGGTGGTCGTTACTTCTGATAAAGGTCTTTGTGGTGCATTTAATTCCAATATTATCAAAGCGGGTCTTGCCGTGATGAATGGCAAATTTGCTAAAGCTTACGCCAATGGCAACCTGACGATTCTGTGTGTAGGGAAAAAGGGAAGCGAGTATTTTAATAAAAGGTATGGTAAAAAGGCAAATATCATTACTAAGCATACCGATTTGTTTACTCGGTTGACTTTTGATAATTCTGCGGAGATTGTAGAAGATATGATTGCGGGTTTTGAGCACGGTATTTACGATGCGGTGGAAGTAGCTTATGGTCAGTTTAAAAATGCCGGGGTGCAATATTGTATCTCCGAGCAATATTTGCCCGTTCAGAAAATGGAAGTAGAGGAAGAGGGTGATAGTAAAATGCGTGCGGATTTCCTCTTCGAGCCGGATAAGGAAACGTTGCTCAAGCAATTGATCCCGACGATTCTTCGGACGCAATTTCACAAGTATTTGCTGGATACGAATGCTTCTGAACATGGTGCTCGGATGACAGCGATGGACAAGGCTTCTGAAAACGCCGGAGATTTACTGAAAGAATTGAAAATTAATTATAATAAAGCCCGTCAGGAAGCGATTACCAGAGAGCTTTCCGAAATCGTGGGTGGTTCTGCTGCTTTGGAAGGTAGTTAGAATTAGTTTTATTAGAATATTAAAAAAGTCCCGACCGGAAAATTCCGGCCGGGACTTTTTTTGTCTCCCTTGTTGCAATTTTAAATTAAAATATAATTTTTTATTTTATTGTTTTTATTTTGTCAGAACCATGATTCGCGGGATTAACAGGATGAACTTGATTAAAAGCGAATCGAAGATTCGCTTTTGAAGAAATCATGGAAATCTTGTCAATCAAGAAAATCGTGGTTCAGACTTTTCCAGAACCATGATGAGCAAGGCTCATTACCCCGGATAGTTTTTATCTTTTGTAATCCGTTGTATCTGCCCAAAATGCCGCAACGTATGATTGTGGATAAACTGAATCGTCTGTTCCATATTCATCGGCCCGGCGATGGGATGCTTGAAAACAGAAATATTTTCCCGGCCTTCGGGAATGGTTTCAAAAAGTTCCTGGAAGTTATTTCGGCAATTCTGCCAGCCCTCTTGTAATTCAGCCCAGTTCATTTGCTCCTTGGGAATAATGCTTTCAATCGGAGCTTTCACTTTTATTGGGCTTTTTAAGATAAACTTATATAAGAAATCTTTAACCTTGCTGCTAGCTCCTACCGTTCGGGTAGAATTCAGAGGCGGGTATTTTTCAAAGAATTTGAAAATACCCGCCTCTGAAAGCAGGAGGTGCTCGGCGTTGTTTTCCATCGACCAGCTCTCCGGCGTGGGTTTGAATTGTCGCTGCGCTTCGTTGGCTGAATTGACGAGGTCGCAGAATGCCTTCCTGGAAGATTCCATTTCTTCCCAACTTTTTTGCAAGTGTGTGATCATAATTTGAATATAGAGTGTAAACAAATAAGTTAGAAAAATTCTAACTTATTTGTTTGGTTTTCAAACAATTATGTATTTTAAGAAAAAAATAAAAACAAAAAGTTTAAAAATGCTTGCATTTTGGAACAGGATGTTTTAATTTAGTGTTATAATTATGAAGCTTTTGTTTGAAAATAAATTCTAAAATAATGATGAAAGGTAATAAACAAATCGAAAAAATCCGAAATAAAGCACTAAAGATTCGCAATGAAGCGCATGCAAAGGCGATGGAGGTGAAACAGTCTGCTCGCGATAATTGGTTTAAAATATGTTGTATAGGACTTTTTGTAATGCTTTTGTGGCAAGGGCAACTGAGTCTGAGCTTCAACTGGAATCCGAAAGCCCAGGCAGCCATGCCAACGGCTTCATTTGTTTCTAATAAGTCAAATCAAAATGCGAATACCAGCGAAGATGCCGGAATGTTGGCCAATATGACCCCATCGCCGACAGCGACTGCTGCCCCAATTCCCGAACCGAAAAAACCCAAAGTCGTTTTGTCGCCCGAAGAGCAAGCTAAGCGCGACAAGCAAATGAAATACGTCAACCGCTTCTCTCAAGTTGCTGTTACCGAAATGGAAAAATTCGGGATTCCGGCGAGCATCACCCTGGCCCAGGGCTTACTGGAAAGTCACTGGGGGCAGGCACGATTGGCTACGCAAAATAACAACCACTTCGGGATGAAGTGTTTTTCTAAAAAATGCGGGAAAGGACATTGCTCCAATTTTAATGATGATCATCATAAAGATTTTTTCATCAAGTATCAATCCGCCTGGGAGAGCTATCGTGCGCACAGCAAATTGCTGATGGGTAAACGCTACAAACATTTATTAAAATTAGATAAGAAAGATTATAAGGGATGGGCTTTCGGTTTGCGGAAGGCGGGATATGCTACGGATCCCAAGTACGCAGAAAAAGTAATTAAATATATAGAAACTTTAGAGTTGCATAAATTTGATTGATAGGGAAGAGGATGTTTTCCCTAGTGTTGTAGGCCGAGGCAATTTTGCTTCGGCTTTTTTTGTATATGTTTAATCGGGTTGTGACCAAAGGTCGCAACCCGATTAAACATTTTCCTTCTTAAGCAAATCCCGTGGAAACGAAAGGCGAAGAAGAATGAAGAAGCGATAGTTATGAAAATAGTGTAGACATTTATCATACTACTGGACATAAGCACTTTTTGTACATAAATGCATTCTGACTGGATTAGGCTGTGCCTAATCCGAAATGCGTCAACAGGTTTTTAACCTATGTTAATGCGGTTAAAAACCGCTACGAGAGTTTCGGCGTAGGTAAAACCTACGCCAGTCTAATTTTTTATATTTATTCCATGTCCAGTAGTGTGGACATTTATCGTCCAGGCGCCTGAATTTTTCAAGACTTGCAGTTTCCATCACCATGGGATTTGTCTAAGAACCAACATTTTTAATGCAGTACGATATCAACAGGTCCGGTTGGGAAGTATTCATCTTTGTGTGGATTCGAATACCCTTGTGTTTGGAAGTTTGGGTGAGAAATAATCAGGTGTTGGCTGGTTATTTCATGATTTTTATAATATCGGGTATCATCTTGTTTGACCTGAAGATAAAATTTCCCTTCTTCATCGGTAGTTGTCATTGCTATAATTTCCAAATCGGGAAATTTAAGTCCTTGATTATAGGTAGAATATTTTCCGGCATATTCTACAGTTGCTCCAATTACTGGTTCTCCATTTTCATCCATAACCGTACCAGTAGTGAAAAAATATTCCTCATCTAAAAGTTCTGTAACAGGAGGGAATGGGTTATCACAGGAAGCCATCAGGATCATCGCTACAATTACAAACATTAATTTTTTCATAGTATGTTGTTTTTAATTTTTGTTAAAAATGATAGCCACAAGATGCGGGGAATTGAAAGTAGAGTGAAACGGAATTGCGCACCTGAACAAAAAAATATTTACGGCATTTTACCAAAATGCCAGACTTTAAAAAATGCTATTTGCAATTTTCGCAAATCCAAGTATCCTCGAACCAAAATTTACCCCTCTATTTTCCAAATATTTCGTATTTTAAGCAATCTCATTTCCCAATTTCCCTACAAAGTTTTGATTTTAGAATAAAATCAAAACTTTGTACCGAGTTGGGTGTTTTTTATAAAATTGAACAACTAAGAATATGGAAGTAATTGCGCCCTACCAACCTAAAAATAAAATTCGCCTCGTAACAGCGGCCTCTCTTTTTGATGGACATGATGTGGCTATTAATATTATGCGTAGAATCCTGCAACGTTCCGGTGCAGAGATTATTCACCTTGGACATAACCGCTCCGTTTTGGAAATTGTTGATACGGCGATCCAGGAAGATGTGCAAGGGATTGCCATCACTTCCTATCAGGGTGGTCATAATGAGTTTTTTAAATATATGTATGATTTGCTCAAGGAAAAAGGAGCAGGTCATATTAAAATTTTTGGTGGCGGAGGCGGAACCATTTTACCTACTGAAATTGAAGATTTGCACAACTACGGCATCGCCAGAATTTACTCGCCGGACGATGGCCGGGAAATGGGTTTGCAGGGCATGATTAATGATTTGCTGGAGCAATGCGATTTTCCAAGCGGTCAAAATTTGAATGGAGAATTAAAAAATTTTAATACGAAAAATTACGCTTCGATTGCACGGATGATTTCTGCCGTAGAAAATTATCCCGAAGACAGCGCACAGTGGTTGGAACAAATTAAGCAAAACACAGATAATAAAATTATTCCTGTGTTGGGAATTACCGGAACAGGGGGAGCCGGAAAATCCAGCTTGGTGGATGAATTGATTCGGCGGTTTCTTTTGGATTTTAAAGATAAAACCATTGCCATTATTTCCGTGGATCCTTCCAAGCGAAAAACAGGCGGCGCACTCCTTGGAGATCGCATCCGTATGAACTCCGTAAAAAGCGACCGGGTGTATATGCGTTCCCTCGCAACTCGCCAATCTAACCTCGCACTCTCCAAGCACGTACAAGCAGCAGTAGATATTTTAAAAGCATCTAAATTTGATTTTATTATATTAGAAACTTCGGGGATAGGTCAGTCGGATACAGAAATCGTGGATCACTCTGATGTTTCTCTTTACGTCATGACCCCGGAATATGGTGCAGCAACGCAACTGGAAAAAATAGATATGTTGGATTTTGCAGATGTGATTGCGATTAATAAATTTGATAAAAGAGGGGCAAAAGATGCTTTACGAGATGTGCGCAAACAATATCAACGCAATCACACTTTATTTGATGAACCCGTGGATTCCATGCCGGTCTTCGGGACAATTGCTTCGCAGTTTAACGATCCGGGCACAAATACTTTGTATAAGAATTTGATGAATGTGATTGCAGGACGTACCGGGGTCGAGTTAGATTCTACCTTTGGCAATGAAGATAAAACAAGTGAAAAAATATATATTATTCCTCCCAATCGGGTGCGTTACCTCTCCGAGATTTCAGAGAACAATCGGCACTACGATAAGTGGGTGGAAAAGCAAGTTGTAATTGCAAGAAAATTATATAATTTAAAATCATCCATTGATCTCCTCGCTGAAAGTAAAGCAGAAAAAGATGTAACTGCACGCCAGCAATTAGAAAATATTTATAAGGATGCCGAAGCGGATTTGGATGGAACCTGCAAACGAATTTTAGAAAACTGGGATTCTAAAAAAGAAATATATGAAGCAGATGAATTTATTTATAAGGTAAGAGGTCGTGAAATTCGAGTACCCACGTTTACCACTTCCCTGTCGCACTCGCGCATACCAAGAGTAGTTTTACCCAAGTATAAGGACTGGGGTGAAATTCTAAAATGGGTGTTGCAGGAGAATGTGCCGGGAGAGTTTCCCTACACAGCGGGGGTGTTTCCCTTCAAGCGCAAGGGCGAAGATCCGACGCGGATGTTTGCTGGGGAAGGTGGACCCGAAAGAACCAACAAACGCTTCCATTATCTCTCGGCTGGAATGCCTGCAAGCCGCTTGTCTACTGCGTTTGACTCGGTGACGCTCTACGGGGAAGATCCGGATCACCGCCCGGATATTTATGGTAAAATTGGAAACTCTGGCGTGAGTGTCTGCTGCTTAGATGATGCCAAAAAATTGTATTCCGGGTTTAATCTGGCCGATCCGAAGACTTCTGTTTCCATGACCATTAATGGCCCGGCGGCTACGATTTGTGCTTTCTTTTTAAATGCAGCGATTGATCAGCAATGTGAAATTTATATAAAAGAAAATAATCTGGAATACCTCGTAGAAGAAAAATTTAAAGAGTTATATGATAAAAAAGGATTAGAGCGCCCTGTTTATAAAGAAGATATTCCAGAAGGAAATGATGGACTGGGTTTGATGCTGCTGGGATTGACGGGAGATCAAATACTGGATAAAAGTGTATATGATAAAATCAAGGCTAAAACATTGAATGCTGTTCGGGGGACCGTGCAGGCGGATATTCTAAAGGAAGACCAGGCACAAAATACCTGTATTTTTTCTACAGAATTTTCCCTGAAATTAATGGGTGATGTACAAGAGTATTTCATCCATAATAGAGTCAAAAGTTTTTACTCCGTTTCCATTTCCGGTTATCATATTGCAGAGGCGGGAGCGAATCCGATTTCGCAACTGGCTTTTACACTGGCTAATGGATTTACATTTGTAGAATATTATTTATCCAGAGGAATGCAAATTGATGACTTTGCACCCAATCTTAGTTTTTTCTTTTCCAATGGAATTGATCCGGAGTACGCCGTCATCGGAAGAGTGGCAAGGCGTATTTGGTCCAAGGCTATCAAGGAGAAATACAACGGCAATGCTCGTTCTCAAAAATTAAAATATCATATACAAACTTCTGGTCGTTCTTTGCACGCTCAGGAAATTGCATTTAATGATATACGAACAACTTTGCAAGCGTTGTATGCTATTTATGATAACTGCAATTCTCTTCACACCAATGCTTACGACGAAGCGATTACGACGCCGACGGAGGAATCAGTTCGTCGTGCCGTGGCCATTCAGATGATCATTAATCACGAATTGGGACTTTCTAAAAATGAAAACCCACTCCAGGGCGCATTCATTATTGACGAACTAACCGACCTGGTAGAAGAAGCGGTGTTGAGTGAGTTTGATAGAATTACAGAACGTGGCGGCGTATTGGGTGCCATGGAAACCATGTACCAGCGCGGGAAAATTCAGGAGGAAAGTTTGTACTATGAAACGCTTAAACATTCCGGCGAGTATCCCATCATTGGTGTGAATACATTTTTGTCAAAAGAAGGTTCGCCTACGATTTTGCCAAAGGAAGTTATTCGCGCTACGAAAGAAGAAAAAGAAAATCAAATTGATACCCTGAATGATTTGAAAGAAAGTCAAAAGGAAAAATCAAACAGATTATTAAAAGACCTGCAATCTGCAGCAATTGAAAATAAAAATATTTTTGAAAACTTGATGGAAGTAACGAAATCCTGTTCGCTTGGACAAATTACGCATGCCCTTTATGAGGTGGGTGGTCAGTACAGAAGAAATATGTAAGCTTGAAAATATATTGCGAACTAAAATAAAAAAGCCGCTTCCGCAGGAAGCGGCTTTCCAATTAATGAATAAATATCTTATCTGTTTTTTCTAGCTTTCTTTAATTTTAATTTAGTATCTGCAAAGTTTCCGGCATCGCTCAATTGCATTCCGGTTTTTCTAACGGCAACTCTTTCTGTTTCGTCTCCGGCAGAAATAAAAATTTCATATACGCCTTTTTCAAGAGAACCCATGTCTACCAATACGGCATTTTCACCAGTTCTAATTTTTTGAGTTCCTTCCAAAACCAATGCTCCTTCTTTCGTTTTAATTTGGAAATCTACCCGGTCTTTCCCTTGTGCTTCCAAAACAGCCTCAAAAATTCTATCAACAGAAGTAGAAGACATGGAAGTGATAACCATATTATTAGTCATACTTCGATTCATGTGTATAATATGTGTTTCAACCTGATTATCTGCTTTATCCACAGACTTTAAGCGGTAGTAGAATCCACCTTTTTGTGCTTTAGTATCCAGGAAGCGGTAGTCATTGACAGCTTCAGAATTACCTGCACCATTTACAGCACCAATCTGCTCAAATTCCAATCCATTAGCAGAACGCTCAATGACGAAATGCTGATTATCATTCTCCAATTTCGTGCTCCACGTCAACATATTTCCTATCGGCAATTCCTGACCGGATAATGCATTAGCATATTCACACTCTGCGTTAGCGAAAAAGGTTCCAAAAACAAATGCGATTACTAAGCTGAATTTTTTGAGATTATGCAGGTTGATATTTTTCATGATAAAAATGTTTTAATTTGATTTAAGGGTGTTCTAAATTGATTACACTTCAACATAAATGGAATACCATGCCGAAATTTTTAGAGAGGGGGTAAATATGTGACATTAAAAATAAAGACTAAGAGGCGAGCGGGTCATTTTGACCCGGCGAAGTGTCCCAGGTTGGGAAAGGGACACTCCACTGGTCAAAATTTTGGTGATTCATGAGGGTGGTTTTCCAAAATTAAAACTGATTAAACAGGAGTTCCCAAATTGGGAGAGGGCACCTGTAACAGATTATTTTTTGGGAAAACCGGATTTATCTATCAAAAAAATTAGTTTTTACCTTTTTTTACCTTCCGCAGTTTCAATTTGGTATCTGCAAAATCACTTTCCGGCAATAGTGGGAATCCTCTTTTTCTAATTGTAATCGTTTCTTTTTCTTCTTCGCACTGAAAAATAACTTTATAATCTGCAATATCCAGTTCAGACATATCTATGAGGACAACATTTTCTCCGGGCATCATCGGTTGAGCATTCGTTTTTACCGTTTCGCCAAATACATCAATGACAGCATAAGAAAGAATGCCTTCTGTTTGGGATTCCAAAACTGCTTCAAAGATTCGTTCAACGGTGGTGTTTGTCATTTCAGAGATCATGATATCGTTTTTGACGACTCTTTCTACAAAAATGACTTTGCTGTAACCTGTTGAACCATCAAAATCAACCTGCTCCAGGCGATAATGAAAATTTCCAATACTGGCTTTAGTATCCAAAAAACGATATTCCTTTAAAGTATTGGAAGTTCCGTTGCCTGGAATATTGCCAATGTTTTCAAATTTTTCTCCATCTAAAGAACGCTGGACATTAAAACCGGAATTATTCATTTCCATAGAAGTGCTCCAGACCAAAACATTACCGATGGGTAATTCCTGATGGTTAACTGTTTCTGAATATTCGCATCCGGCAAGTGCCGAAAATGAATGAGATAATAAAAAAGCGATCATCAATGTGGGTAATAACAAGTTAAAAGTACCTTTCATCTCTTTGGAATTTTGAGGGTAATAAATGATGTTTACCCTCACATTATACAGGTAGCCTTTGCTAGAGATTTTTGAAAAATAATGCAGGTGTGACTGGGAAATTGGGTGTTTTAAATTTAAAACCCAGTGAATTAAAGGTTTAGTGATGTGAAATTGTAATAAAAAAAAGGCAGGCTTGGTTAAGAAAAAGGATTCTTAACAAGGTGAATTATTGTTCAATATTAAATTCATTCCCAAAATGGAACAATGCCAGAGGTAAAGGAATCCTCTACTTTGTATGCTATATGCATTTTTTATGCCAACTTGAAAGACCAAATGAATTATATTTGCCTGATGCGTTGGTTGATCTTTTGTTTTCTTTTCCTTCAAATCCAGATGGTTGCTCAAACCGATCCGGCAGATCCGATTTTCGTAGAACCCAGTATTTATTTAGGTCGCATTATAAAACACACTAAAAAATTCCAGCCTGAGGTAACGGAAAATACAGTAGGATTAGAGCTGGATTTTTATAAACAAACCACCGGGAAAAATCCCTGGAATGAATGGCATAACTATCCGCAAATGGGAATAGCGCTAACCTATTTCCGATTTGGAGACAGGGAAATTTTTGGGGAATCTTTCTCTGTTTTACCTCATTTGCGTTTGCGATTATTTTCCGGCAGCAAGTTGCAGTTTCATTTTAGGATTGGAGCCGGGCTAGCCTACCTGAGCAATAAGTATGACTTTCAGGATAATCCAACCAATAACGTCATCGGTTCTCATTTTAATGGTACTGTATCCTTTAAAGTGGATAGTTATTATAAAATACATCCTAACTGGCGGGTGCTTCTCGGAACGAATTTTACTCATTTTTCCAATGGAGGCTCTGTTCCCCCCAATTTGGGGATAAATGTGGTAGCAATAAATTTGGGGTTTAGTTATTCCCCTAACCCAATGCCAAGGACTTCTTTTAAAAAATCGGAAGCTGTTCCGCTTAGGAAAAAGTTAGGATTTGATATGTCTTATAATATGGCACTCAAGGAAAGTATTGCTATCGGTGGAGCCAAATTTCCTGTTTATATCGGGAGTATGGCACTGACTTTCCCGCTCACCCGAACCAATAAATTATTACTGGGAAGTGAATATGAGTTCAACTCCGCTACTTACCGGTTTTTAAAACACAATGAATATTATCCTAAAGAAGCAGAATATCGGGCGCAGGCTTCCAGGGTTCTGGTTTTTGTGGGAGATGAATTTCAATTTGGAGATGTGAGTATTGTGGTTCAGTTAGGAACCTATCTTTCCAAATCTTTCGGGCAACCTTATCCGATTTATAATAAGTTAGCTTTTCGGTATTATTTGCCTTCTTTAAAATTTACGAATGCCCGATTTTATACAAGCGTAAATATGAAATCTCATTTAGCTGTAGCCGAATATATTTCATTAGGCGGCGGAGTGAGTTTTTAATATTTATAATAATTTTATAATATAAAAAATCCGCAACGTAATAACGCTGCGGATTTTGTTTGCTTTAAGTTGCACAGTGGTGTTGTTGAGTAGTTTTGTATTCTACCGTCTGCTTTTTTGAGAAAGAAAAGCAGTTAAAACGACTAAGCCGCCTCCTAGTACAAGCGTCCCGGCAACGATGGCTAAAATCATCATAATGTAGTGGTTAAGTGGTTTATAGAATTAAGTAGTGTAATTATGACTCTAATATGCAAAAAATGTAACAGTTCTAAAAATATTTATACATTTTTATAGTTTCAATAAGTATTTTTGTTAAAGCAAAAATGGAGGCACTTCATTGCAAAATTCGGGAAATTATGAGGGTTTACTATTAAACTTGCTCGAATAAAATCTATATAAATTTATATTATACAATCAAATGAAATTTGAAATATTTTAT
>JAHDCK010000136.1 GCA_020629915.1 Saprospiraceae bacterium | reverse complement strand
AAGAAATTAAAAAGTCGTTCAAAGTATTATAAATTTTATTGTGGCCAGTTACTTACGTGCTAAAAAAATAAAAAAGGGGTACGTGAAGCAACCCTTTTGAATTGTCTTTCGTGTAGGAGATAGAATTTGGATTTACTAGGAATCCAAATATTGTAAATTTTAAAATCTAAAAAACATGAAGACAATTCATTTAATTTTTTTATTCGCTATCGGACTTTCCCTTTTGACGAGTTGTGATAAGCCAGAGGAAGATCCTCAGCCTGAACCGCTGGTTATTGAAGGAAGTTTTTCCGGCACGTTTACTAAAATTTCCAACGACGGAACCGAATACACCAACCCGGTGACGGTAACTTTTAATTCAGACGGAAGCTATAATTCTACTGCCAGCTACGATCGCGTTCCCGCTGGTGGAAGCGGGACTTTTACTTCGGATTCTGATCAGCTTCATTTTCAGGACGAAGGAATCTGGACAGCCGATTTTGACTGGAACCTGATTTTAAATGGTTCTTATTCCTATACGTTTGACGGGACAGCTTTGCGTTTTGAAGAAAATAAAAACGGAGTAGGGGATTACATATATGATTTAGTGAAGGATCAATAAAATAGTGTTTGGTAAAATTGCGAAGGCTCCGGCAGGAATGTCGGGGCTTTTATTTTTTATCAATCCTTAAGGACCTAATCAAATTAAATTGTATAATAAAAGCCTGCTGGTTGCTAGTGTCAGGTGTTCCACCTGACGATGAATGTCAAGGCTTTGCCTGACGGTTTCAGGGCAGGATGATTTGGGGTATTCGGTGATTATTTTTGATTACTTAACTTGGGCAGTACCTCATCATATTTTTTCTTGATAAGGGATTCTATCGCACTCATTTCCTCAAAAATGGGAATCCATCCCCGTTTCCATTGGTTGCCAAATCCCTCGTTCGCCAATTCAGGGTTGGCAGAAACGAGATAAAAAGGACCGAGGATATTGGCCTCACTCATCAATCGTCCCGCATTTTTGTTGTGATTTTTTAACCAGGATTGAAAATAATAAATATCAGAAAGTTCTTTATATAATTTCTGGTCTATGTGTTCTTTAAAAATGTCGTTTTGAGCCAACTCCCAGGCGTAATCTTTAAGGAGGGCGCCTTTAATTATCAGAACTGCTTTTTTAGGCTCGGTTCGCAATCTCACCAGCATGGTGTCGTGGTAAGGAATAGCTTCTTTAACGGTTTTATAATTATCTTCTATTTCAGAACGAATACCATCTAAATACAAAATGGCTTTTTCCTTATCTTTAATATTTTCATTCCAATTGTTTAGGGCGAAGGCCAGGAGAATACCGACTACCACCATAACAAATTCCAGAATGTGATTTGTCCAGTCAATTTTTTTCATTTTGTTTTATTCCTTATTTTAATCCCAGGCGTTTATCCATTTTCTTTTTGTTCCAGTTATAATTGATCAGTTGTAAAACAAGCGCACCCAAGCCACCCATATTATTTTCTGAATTAGATAAAACAACTACCCCGGTTTGAGTTTCCTTGACAAAGGCCATGTATGCGCGATGCCCGTCCGTTGCTCCGCTGTGAGCAAACATATCATAAAATTTTTTATGATGAACGATATGCCATCCCGTACCTATACTCACTCGCTTGATTCCGGATTCTACTTGCTTTTCCCGCATTTGATCAATAACCCTGGATAAGTGTGTAGAAGAAGGATTTAATTGATATTTCAAAAATTTTAATAAGTCATTCATGTCAGATTTCAATCCTAATGCTCCTTCAAAGGATTGATACAGCCAGGGTTTGACTTCATTGCCACCCAAAGAATAGCCTTTGGATAAACGCTTTTCCTGGGCATCATCTAATTGAAAGGTCGTGTTGTTCAGCTCCATTGGATCAAGGATTTCTTTTTGCAGCAAAGAAGAATAAGATTCATGACTGACAGATTCAATGACCAGTTCCAACAAAGCAAAACCTATATGAGAATATTGATATTTGCTTTTTTTGTCTTCCTGTACTTTATAAGTAGAAATAAATTTTATAAGATCATTTTTAGTATAAAAAGCGTAAGGATTATTTTTCTTAATTTCCTTCGTGCCAAAATCCATCGGCAGTCGGGGCAAGCCAGAAGTATGTGTGACCAGTTCTCTTAATGCAATATTTTTATTTTCATTATTAATTTCAATATATTTTCCTAGTGGATCATCCAGGGAAAGCAATCCGTCATTGGCCATTTTTTGCAAGAGGGAAGCCGTGAATATTTTAGTTACAGAGCCAATTTCAAATATATGATTATTTTCATGAGTATTGTTGCCTTCTTTTTCCGCCGTTCCAAAAGCATAAACATAAGTAGAATCTCCCTCTACTACACCGACTAAAAATCCCGGTGTTTTTTTATAATTAATTTGTAATTCCAGCCGAACGAGTTTTTCAATGACCTCGTATAATTTGGGATTGCTTTGTGCAGATAGAACGTTTAATCCAATTGAAAAAATAAGAATAAAAATATATTTCATAATTTTATAATTGTTTCCCCTTGATAGCATCGGCAATATTTTTATCGAGTGCCCGATGCGCCAGAGGAGCCGTGTATTCATTAAACGCTTCAATCATCTGATGGATTGTATCCTTATTTTTTCCATCAATTGCGGTTTGTAATTCTTTCTTTTTGGAATGGATGCCAGCCTTCTCTTCCTCGGAAAGGATAGCTTCATTTTGTTGTAGAAATTTATCCGCCGAATGCAAAATATTATTCGCTTCATTGATGGCTTCCAATACGCCTCGCTTCGCCATATCTTCTTCTGCGTTTTGTAGAGAATCCAGCAACATTTGAGCCATTTCTTCCTCGGAGATACCATACTGCGAATGAATTTCCACCTCCTGGACCACACCGGATCGCAATTCCTTCGCCCGCACCTTCAATATTCCATCCGCATCCAAAATAAATCCAATCTCAATTTTTGGCAAACCCGCAGGCATCGGCGGAATGCCTTTCAGGATAAATTCTCCTAATTTTCGATTGCTTTCCACTAGATCCCGTTCGCCCTGATAAACAGCAATTTTTAAATTTTTCTGTCCATCAACAGAGGTTGTGTAGTTGCGGGCGGCACGGGAAGGAACCGTCGTGTTTCTTGGAATGATCGTATCCATCAGTCCACCAACCGTTTCGATGCCCAGGGACAATGGAGTTATATCTAATAATAAAATATCTTTATTGTTTCCGGCTAGAATGTCAGCTTGCACGGCTGCACCCATCGCCACCACTTCATCGGGATTTAAATTATCATAAACCGCCTTCTTGAAAAAATCTCCTACGGACTTTTTGACCAAAGGTGTTCTCGTAGAACCTCCCACTAAAATTACGTGGTCTATTTCTTCGGCATCCAGCTTGGCATCTCGAAGTGCATTTTCACAGGCGACCAGCGTTTTGTTGATTAGGGGTTGGGCGAGAGTTTCAAATGTATTTTTATCTATAGAATATTTTTTATTTTGAATAAGCGTTTCAAAACTATCTTTTTCAGATAAAACTTTTTTAGCTTCTTCAGCCGCCAGTCGGATTTCCTGACTGAGATTTTTGTTTTCAGTTAATTCGGATGGAATAATATCATATTCATTTATCCAGTAATCCATAATCGCTCTGTCCAAATCATCTCCTCCCAGGAAGGTGTCGCCATTAGTAGATAAAACTTCAAAGATACCATTTTGTATTTGTAAAACAGATATATCAAAAGTTCCGCCTCCGAGATCGTAAACCGCAATTTTTTTCTGATCCTCCGGTTTCAGTCCCAAGCCATAAGCCAGGCTAGCAGCCGTTGGCTCATTGACGATGCGCAGGACTTCCAGCCCGGCCAGTTTTCCGGCATCCCGGGTGGCTTGTCGTTGGGCATCGTTGAAGTAAGCGGGGACGGTGATGACTGCGCGGGTTACTTCCATTTCCAATTCTTTTTCTACCCGACGCTTGAGTTCTTTTAAAATATGTGCAGACAACTCAATAGGCGTATAAAATTTTTCTTCTACCCGGATTTTGACAAGTTGCTCTTTGTCTTCTTCGATTATTTTATAACCGAAATAAGGTTGATGCCCGGACAAATCCCCAAAAGATTTTCCCATCAGCCGCTTCACCGAATAGATGGTATTTTCAGGTTGAGCAATGAGCATTTTTCTGGCAGCATCTCCTACGATGGTTTCTCCTCCTTCCCCAAAATGAATGATGGAGGGAACCAAAGCATTTTTTCCAGATGCATCTTTTACAGTAATTGGTTCACCATTTTTTATATAAGAAACAAGGCTATTTGTTGTACCTAAATCGATCCCGACGATAACAGAATTTTGCTCTTCCTTTTTGTTGAGCGTTCCTTCTTTTAAATTGATTGATATTTTTGCCACGTATGTTTTTTATTTTAAAACAGTTTTAAACAATATTAGTTTTACAATTACTACTTCACCTTCTCCTGCATCCCTAAATAAACATCATCCTTTTTTCCATCCTGATCCCAATCCAGCGTCGCTTTAAAAGTAGCGACCTTATCTTCTATTTTTACATCGTAAGTTGTGCTGTCCCCGGAAGTGATCAACATTAACTGATCTTCTACGATTCGCCATTCACCTGAGGAAGTATTGATGACCGAATCCTTCAGGTTTTTATAAACAGAAGAAAACGTCCCGTCTTTTTTATAAGTGGTTTCGATAGGGCGGATTTTCATGATGGCTTCCCATTGCCCGTCGGGAACATCCAGCGTATTATCTTGTTTGGTATTATTGGCCGATTGAATTTTTACATTCATTGATCGATTTTTCCAGGTGCCGGGAAGTTGATATTCCAACATGGAGTGCTCATGACAACTTCCAAGTAGGATAATAAACAAGAAAATGGTGATATTTTTGTGGTTCATAAAATGACATTTTGTAATATAATTGTCGGCAACAAACTATATTTAGTTTTTTATTAGAATAGAATATTGTTTCATTCGTTCTGGTTCTGTATAACAAACTTTAGTTTGTTGATTGAGTCCTAAGGAATAGTACAACAAACTTAGCAAGTAGTCAATTTTAACCGCCGAACTTTTAACCAAGCGTTGTGTCCTGTAACCGTCAGGTTTTCCTTGACATTCATCGTCAGGTGGAACACCTGACGGGAAAAATGTTTTCGTGTCAGGTGTCCCACCTGACACCAGCAACGCGCCCGATTTATTTTCGTTGGTTAATTTCTGGAAACCAATAAGTTTGCTGTACTTTAAAAACACAAAATTAATTAAATAAAACAATCCTTTTGCGCCTGATCGTTTTTTTAGTTGGGGTATTTTTATCACTGTCGTTGCAAGGGCAAACCGATACAACGGCCACTACCAATATTTTTTCCAACTGGCGTTTTAAAACCATTGCGGCTAATGAGGCAGGAACCTCCTTAGACTCCCTGACCATTCTCCCAAGCAGCCTACAGATTTTTTGTGTGGAAACTCGTGAGGAAGTCACTAATTATAAAATAATTTCTAATAAAATTTATTTTAATAAAAAACCAAAATGCGATAGTCTCGATATTCGTTATCGGGTGATGCCCTACAATCTCAGTTTCATCCAAAAACACAAAGATACGACCTGGATTGCCAAAAAACACGAATCTGATTATATTGGATATGAATATAATCCTTATGGGAAAAATCAAAAGATATTCCAGGCAGAAGGATTGGATTACACCGGAAGTTTTGCCCGGGGTATCTCCGTAGGGAATAGCCAGGATTTGGTTTTAAATTCCAGCTTTAATCTCCAACTCTCCGGGACACTTGGAGATGATGTAGAAGTGCTCGCAGCCATCTCCGATAATAACATCCCGCTTCAACCCGAAGGCAATACCCAGCAATTGAATGAGTTTGATAGAATTTTTATACAATTAAAAAGAAAAAATACGACCCTGATTGCCGGGGATTATGAAATCAAACGCCCTGCCGGATATTTTTTAAATTATTATAAAAGATTACAAGGTGCGAGTGTTTATCATGAAATGGAGCTGGATAAAAAAACGCAACTCAATGCCAGGGGAAGCGTGGCTTTGTCCAGAGGAAAATTTGGGCGGAATACATTGAATGTGCAGGAAGGGAATCAGGGGCCTTACAAATTAGTGGGAAATGAAGGAGAGCGATTCATCATTATTTTAGCCGGCACGGAGAAAGTTTTTGTAAATGGCGTACAGGCTGTTCGGGGGCAGGAGCAGGATTATATCATTGATTACAACCGAGGAGAAATTACTTTTATGCCTCGCCTTGTTGTCAATAATGAAAGGAGATTTGTGGTAGAATTTGAATATTCCGAACAGAACTATCTTAGAAGTTTGTATGCGACTAACTTAAATATAAAAAGAGAGAAATTAGACGTATATTTTAATTTGTTTTCTGAACAAGATGGGAAAAATGCTTCTAACCAGTTGGAACTCTCCGCTGCCAACAAACGCAGTCTCGCAGCACTAGGGGACAATACCACCAATAATTTTGTCTCTGGCATCGATGTAGCTGACGAAATCAGCCAGGGCAATCAGACGACTTATCACCTGATTGATACATTGGGTTTTGACAGTGTTTTAGTTTTGTCATATAATAATGAATTGAATTTGTACACTGCCCGCTTTTCGGATGTAGGGCAGGGGAACGGGGATTATGTACGAGTGGATACCGCTCGCAATGGCATTGCATTTGCCTGGGTTGCGCCGGATTCTCTGGGTAATCACCGGGGACGTTACCAGCCAGTCATACGCTTGACCGCTCCTCAACTCAAGCAAATGTATACATTGGGAGCTCAGTATGATCTGACAAAAAATTCTAAAGTGATGGCGGAGGTCGCCATGAGCCACAATGATCTCAATCGCTTTTCGGAGTTGGATGCGGAGGATGATTGGGGCGGCGCACTTCGGACGGGGTATGAACACAAATGGACACTCAATCAGGACAAAAAGCAAAAAACGACCTTAACGGCTACGGCAGACTATGAGTTTACCCAAGAGGATTTTCGGGCGATTAATCCTTTTCGGAGCCGCGAATTTTCAAGGGATTGGAATATTGATAATCAGCGAGTGGATCAGCATTTGGCAACCGCCGGATTAAATTTAAAACGAAATAATATTGGAAATATTCAATATAAAATAAGTACATTTTTAAGGGATTCGATTTATCAGGGCGTGAAACATTTTGCAGGGTTGGGTGTAAATAAAAATGGATTTAAATTAAATATAAAAACAAACTATTTGAAAGCAGAAAGCCTGACCGAACGCAGTCAATTTTTTCGACCCAATATGGATATTTCCCAGACCTTTAATAAGCTGGATAATTGGACCCTGGGAATGTATGCCGAGCGGGAACAAAATCGAAGAATGCATATAGATTCTTCCACTTTGTTTAGCAGTAGTTTTTATTTTGATGATGTAAAATTTTATATTAAAAATACATCATATAAAAATTTGAAAATTGAAGCCTATTATAAAAACCGTCGGGACTACGCTCCGTCCAATACCGATTTTTTTCAGTCAATGCTGGCAGAAGAATACAGCTTCAATGGTTTTTGGAAAGTTAAAAGTACTTCTAATTTAAACTGGAATTTTAATTATAGAAATGTAACTGTAATGGATTCCACCCTCGCTCTTTTTAAACCTCAGAAAACATATCTTGGGCGAGCTGAATATTTTTTAAATATAAAAAAAGGTTTGGTTCGTTCCAATACGCTTTACGAACTCGGTTCCGGGCAAGAACCCAAACTTGAATTTGTTTTTCAGGAAACGGAAGCCGGGCTAGGGCAGTACAAATACCTGGGGGATATAAATGAGGATGGCGAAGCTCAAATCAGTGAATACGCATTGGCGGATTTTCCAGATGAAGCTACTTTTATTCGTATAAGTGTTTTTACGAATGAGTATATTCGAGTCAATACTGCTCGCCTGAATCAAAGCCTGAGTCTGAACCCAAAAGTAATTTTTAAAAAAGAAAAAAAAGGATATAAAAAATTCCTAAGTCGATTTTCTACCCAATCCAATTTTCAAATCACTCGCAAAGTACGCGAGAGCGATGTCATTTCTCCCTGGAATCCGCTTGAGTTGGATATAGCCGATACTTCCCTGGTTACCGTTAATGCGCTGGCTCGCAATACGCTTTTTTTTAATCGAATCCATCCAAAATTCGGAATGGAAATCGGGCAAACCGCCAATCAAAATCGCCTTGTTTTACTGACGGGTTACGAGGGGCGTTCGAGGCAGGAGCAGTTTGTTCGGATGCGCTGGAATATCAATTCGGTGTGGGGGACGGAATGTCGTTTTTCCTACGGAGATCGGGCGAATGATTCCGAAAATTTTAACGAGAAAGACTTCGATGCTTCCTTCCAAAAGGTGGAACCTCAGTTGAGATTTACACCAACCAACTTTTTTAGAATGGTCGTAAAATATCAATATCAGGATATGTCCAACCAAATAGGAAACCGGGAACGGGTGTTTATGAATGATATTTCTACTGAACTGACCTTCAATCAGTTATCCGAGACGAGTTTAAGGGGAAAATTTAGTTTTATTAAAATTGATTTACTCAATGGCGGCAATGCATTTGTAGAACAGGCCCTGCTACAAGGACTCAAAAATGGTCAGAATTTCCTTTGGAATCTCACCCTCGACCGCCGCCTGACCAACAACATTCAACTTACAGTCGCCTACGAAGGCCGAAAGACCGGCGAAGCCCGGATCGTTCATGTCGGCCGGGCGCAGGTACGGGCTACTTTTTGATAGATTTCCTACATTTTGGGTGGTTTATGTTTGATTTTTTTCTAATGTTTTTGGATATACCTATATTGCTTTTTCTTTCCGGGTTTTGGAGAGTATGCTTTGATCTTATCATCCAATCTGAGTATTTTATATTGGAAGACGTGATAATGTCAATGAAAAAGTAAAAATAAATAAAAGTTAAATTTATCCTTATTTGTCAAAGAACCATTCCTCTATCAGGGGAAAAACCTGTTGACGCATTTCGGATTAGGCACAGCCTAATCCAGTCAGAATATATTATTTATATACAAAAAGTGCTTCATGTACAGAAGTATAAAATATTAATAAAAGCAATGGAATTGTTGCGCAACAGTTAAATAATAGTTTTATGAAAAAAATATACATTTTATTAATAATAACAATTGGTCTGGCTATCAGTTGCCGGAATCTTGAATTGCTGGATGACTTGGATTCTGCTAGTGTGGAATATGATGCCGAGTTTGCTATTCCGGTTTTGAGCACAGAAGCTTCCATTCAGGATTTGTTAAATAATTTTGATGCGGCTTCCATCGAAGTGGATGCCGACGGCCTGGTTCACGTTGTGTATCGCGGAGATTATTCTCAGGCATCCAGTGCGGATTTATTTGCGCAGTTTGCCAATTTTCCCCTGGTGCTTTTTGATACGATCATTGCCTTTCCCTACAATCCCCAACCCAGTTTGGAATTAGAATATATCATTTTGAAAAGCGGGAAAGTGGTTTATGGGTTTGAGTCTGGATTTCAGGAAGACATTGATGTGACCTGGCGGATCATCGGAGCGAGTAAAAATGGCCAACCGCTTGAGGTAGATTTTACTATCGAATACCCAGGCAATAATGTATATATAGATAGTATAGATTTGACCGGGTATCGCCTGGAGCCGATAAACGATTCGCTTTTTATTGAATATGAAGCCTATAATGAAAGTGGAGAACGCGTTATCATTGGGAGTCCCTTTCCGGGGATGACCTTTAATAATTTTGAATATAGTTATGTGCAAGGTAAATTGGGAACTTACAATAATCCAATCATTCGGGATACCATTGAAATTGATTTTTTTGACGATTGGCAACAAGGAGAAGTTTGGTTTGAAGACCCGGTCATTACCGTAGAAGTTTCTAACTCGGTAGGCGTTCCGGCAAAAGCCATTTTTGATGTGTTGGATGTGTTTGGTCTGGATGGTTCGGTCCTGCCGATTACCGGAGATGTAATTACCAACGGCGTCCCATTTGAATATCCCTCCTTTATGGAAGTTGGTGAAACCAAAACATCTGTATATGTTATTGATAAAACAAATTCAAATGTGAGAGAGGTGCTTAATGCCCAACCCGTTGCCTTGGATTATGATATTGATGTTTTATCCAATCCGGACAGCCTGGATAATCTCACAGGATTCTTGACGGATTCCAGTGCCTTTTCCGTAGCAGTGGAAGTGGATTTGCCCGTGCATGGCTGGGCGAAAGGCTTTAGTGGTTCTCAGGAGTTTGATTTTAGTTTTGATGAATATGAAAATATTGAATCTTTGCAGTTTAAAATCCTTACGGAAAATGGAATTCCACTTCAGGTTGGAATGCAGTTTTATTTTTTGAACAGAAATGCCATCTTGGATTCCCTCATGGTTAGTGATAAAATTTTACTGGAAGCTGCTCCGGTCGATGGAGATGGAGTTGCTACACAAAAAGCCGAAAAAGTAAATTTTGTTACCTTGTCAAAAGAAAGATATGAAAAGGTAAAATCTACGGATAAGATTCGGATGGTGGCTTTCTTTGATACATTTAATGAAGGAAATACCAATATAAAAGTTTTTGATAAAGACGAAGTATCCGTCAAGGTCGGTCTGAAAGTGGGAATAAAAGAGGAATTTTAAAAAATACAAAATGAAACGAACAATACTATTTTTTATATTAATAACTGTGTTGCAAAATGCCAATGCACAAAGCGAATTGAGTCTGCATTTTATGGACAGGGTGTGGCAGGTCGGTAATACCAATCCGGCCATGATGAGCCAGCATAAAGTCGTATTTGCTTTTCCGGGAGTGTATTCCAATTTCTCTCATTCTCCTTTTTCCCTCAACGATTTTATTGTAGAAGAAAACGGACAGACCATTTTAAAGGTCAACGATGTAATCGGTGAATTGGAAGAAAATAATATTTTAAATTTAAATTTAAATGCAGAGTCCTTTCACTTTGGAATGCGGTTTAAAAAATTTCAGGTAGGAATTCATCATGCTGCAAAATTAAATTCGTATGTGAATTATCCGGATGTTTTGTTTAAAACTTTGTGGGATGGTAACGCCCAGTACATTGGTCAAGCCGTGAATCTT
>JAHDCK010000135.1 GCA_020629915.1 Saprospiraceae bacterium | reverse complement strand
TCAAATCCTGCAGCATTACCGTTGATATTAGTATTATCAGTAATTGGGTTTCCAAAAATACTTACATCTTTATAAGCATATCCCTCGATATTTCCGGCAGCATCAAAGTTTGTATCATAAGCCAGGTTGTTAGCAATATCATCATTAGCTACAATAGTGGCTTTATAAGCAGCAGGAGAATAGTAAATGGATAACTTAGAAGTAGGCTTGTAGTCAACCCCTGCGGAAAGTGTAATAAAGGCGGGTGAGAAAAATTGAGAAATGGTATTTTGATTTCGATAAACATTATTAATATTATCATCTTCAAATACACTTCTCATATAGTTTCCTGCAAAACCTTTTAATAATTGGCTCAGGAAAGAGAAATCCACAGCATAAGCGAACTTGGAAGTTTCAGAAGTTTTATAACCTACTTTAGAACCCAGACGAAGCTCATCTACACTCTTTTGGAAAGGAACATCCTCATCCGGAGCAAGGAGTAATCGACCACTTCCCAGTTTTTGAACACCAAGCATCAAAGATCCGGTGTTATCCCAGGTTAAACGGCCTCTTTTCATATTAGCGAAAGTAGTGAGTACACCACCGAAACCGATACGATCTTCTCCGGAACCAACCTTTGGGTTAATTTGCAATAACTGTCCAAAATCAAGACCAAGACCAGCACCTGTTGTCCAGCCTTCTTTGGCTTCACCGGCTTTTGTTAGTTTTTCAACTTCTTTTTTGCGATCTTCATTTTGAGCAAAAATACTGGTAGATAATACAGCTACCATGACAAAGAGTAAAGAAATTTTCTTTAACATAGTTGTTTGATTTAGATTTGAATTCCTGATTGTTCAGGAAGGTTTTAAATAATAGTTTTAATAAAAATAGATATTAATGCATTTTTTATAAAATAAAAAAGAGTGCATCAATATCCTATAGGATTAACATTCTGACTAAAAAGTTGTCAGATCGTCAATCACTTCAATAGATTTTACGTTTTTCAGACAAACACTGAAAAAAACAAATATTTACATTAAAATATTTCTACTTGTTCGTTTAGAAGGTTTTTTAAGGGAACGACCACTTTGCGGTCTTCGGCCTGAAGGGTTACTGAGGTACTGTCTGTATGAATAA
The DNA here is from genome assembly GCA_020629915.1 of Saprospiraceae bacterium. GTDB lineage: Bacteria > Bacteroidota > Bacteroidia > Chitinophagales > Saprospiraceae > JAHDCK01. The sequence goes on along the minus strand of JAHDCK010000135.1, from coordinate 9,967 downwards.
TTTCTCCTTTTACACCATTTACCCGAATGACATCGCCTATCCGAAATTTGTCCTTACTGTAAAAGGAAGAAAGCACATTGGCCATGATGTCGCGGGAAGCAAAGCCGTAACCCAACGCAAAAGTGAGCACGATGCCTCCGAGAATCATGGATAAATTATCACTAATAAAATCCGTTTCGATATCGGCCTGCCCAAGAGCAGAAACAACGACATTGATCAGGATGAAATAAAAGACAAAATTACTGATGAGTTTGCTGGATGGAATACCAAGTGAATCGCAAGCCGTTTGGACGATGGTTTTTAATGCATTGGCCAACATTAAACCGATAAACAGCACGATGACTGCCACAATCAGCTTAGGGATATAATCAATAAATTTCCCGATTTGCTGAGAGACGACTTCCATGTTAAGAAAATCCGACGCCGCAACAATTGTTACCAACATAAGAATCCAGTAAGTAACTTTAGAAAGCAACTGACTCGGTACAATTTTCATGTTGGATTTATCAATGATGTCGATTTCATTGAGCTTATTCGCCAATTCATCGGCCTTGATATTTTCCAGCACTTTTCTTACCAGTTTGGCTACAAACTTGGCAATAAAATATCCGATTATAAATAATATAAAGGCACCGATAACGCGAGGCAAAGCATCGGTAAAACCTCCTAAAATGCGTTGAAGCATTTCCATATTAAATAATTCGGTCAAAAATGAACTCATAAGTTTTTGGTTTTAAGAAATATCTGAAGGTGTCCAGATATTGGCTGTGCAGTAATGCACCTTGTTTTTCTGAATATACAGAGGGTTTTTACATTTTTTCAATCGATCTTCCACCGGCTACGTACCGGGAGGATCGGGAGATTCGTTAATTTGCCCTTCCAGCAAATTATCCGGGGTATTGGGTTGTTGCTCTTCGCGGTGGGTTGGAAGATTTTCCGGTTCACCATCAACTGTTTTGATCAGACCAACGATTACACTGCCGATTTTGCCAATGTATAATCCCAAAATATCCCCAATGTGTCGAACAGCACCGAGGTTTTCCCCCAGTTGTTGTTCCAGGCGAGCCTTATCTTCTTCAGATATGTTTTGCTCATCGAGATTTTTAAAATTATTCTGCATCATTCTAACGTTTGTGTTTACGGAGATTAGGATCTTTTAAAAAAATAACTTTGACATTGAAAATGGTAGATTTTATAATCTTACAAGGCAAAAAAAGTAGGCGATGCAGGACATCGACGACCCTTTTTAACGAAGTAAGAATTTAAAAGATACATAGTTGAATGTTGAAGTTATTGTTTTAATAATCCTTAATGATTTACAGTGTAGTTATTCTTATAGGTTTCTCTCGCTTTTTGTTTGGCTCTTTTGATTTTCATTTTTATGGCACTTTCGGACTTGCCAAAAATTTCGCTGATTTCTTTGATGGTCATATCATCTTTATATTTCATCAGCAAAACCATCTTGTCCCCAACCGGCATCTGATCCAAAACGACCTTGATGCGATCAATTTCAAGCTCCAGCAATTCCTTGTCGCTGACCTCTTCTACTACTTCTCCCTCGGCTTCTACTTCTCCCGAAAACAATGTTTTCTCCTTGTTTCTCTTTCTGAGTAAATCAATACAGTAATTATACGTTATCGAATAAACCCAGGTTGAAAACTTAGATTTTCGGTTAAATTTGGCTAAATTCAAGAAGATTTTGAGGAATATATCCTGCGTAGCATCTTTGGCCAAAGCTTCATCTTTCAGAAGAGAAATGCACTTGCTGAAAATCTTATTTATAAAACGACTATAAATAAGACTGAAATACGTTTCCCCTTGTGTATCCAGATATAACTGGACGACATCATTATCGGAAAGATTCTTTAAATTTTGTTTTCCCAAAACACTCGAGGTTTCAGGGTTAGTTGAGGCCATAATAAAATTTCAAAAGTGGTTTCTTGAGGTTTAGACGGTCAAAAACGGGAAAAGACACTCTAATTAGGTCATTTTCTCAATTTGAGAAGCCTAAATTTCTATACCTGTTTTAAGAATTAAAGAATAAATACTGTCAATTTGCCAAAAGGCACACAAATATAAGATATTTGTAATTTAAAATAGGACAATTAGAATGCCAGATTTAAGTAAAATCCGACAACCGGCTCATTGGCCAACCGAGAAATTTTTCTTCACCCGCCTCCAATACAACTCCGGCGACTGGAATGTGGACCAGCGTATGCCTTCTAATGTACTCCACGCCCTCGTGCAATACACCGAATTGGATATTGATTTTAAGGAAAATATTATCCCGCTCGGTAGCCCGGCCATCTTTGAATGTCCGTTTTGTTATATGGCCGGGCATAAGCTCGTCCAGTTTGATGAAGCAGAGAAGAATAATTTTAAAAAATATATAGAAAATGGCGGATTTGTCCTTGTGGATGATTGCAATCACGATATAGATGGATTATTCGCCAAATCCTTCGAGCAGCAGATGGCGGAAATTTTTGGCGCCGATGCCTTAAAAAAAATTCCAAATGACCATGACTTGTACTCCGCCTTTTTTGAGTTTGAGGAAGGCCCGCCGACTACTTCCTACGAACTAAACGGCTGGGGCGATGACCTCGTACACGATTACCTGAAGGCTATCAAAATCGACGGACGGATTGGTGTTTTATATAGCAATAAAGATTATGGGTGCGAGTGGGATTACGATTTTAGAAACAAGCGATTCCTGGTAGAAGATAATACCAAGTTTGCCGTTAATATTGTAATGTATGCTTTACTTTTTTAGAATAAAAAACATATTAGTTATTGTATTTTGCTTGTTTGCAAATATAATTTCAGCCCAGAAAATCGCAGGAAGCAAAAGTAAAATTTCCTTTCAGTATTTTAGAGTAGAACGCATTTCGCTGGGAGGCAATACTCCTGTTCATTTAAATAAGCATTTTGGACATATACGACCTTTTCGTTCGGATAAGCGTTTTTCACCAGATGAGCCTTCTTCTTTTTCTTCTTTGGAATATACTTTCTATGAAAAATATAGACCCAAAACATATATTGTAAATCTGGCCGTTGGTCTTTTTAGAAATCACATCAAAGGCGATTTTCTTTTTCCTGAAAATACCGTTCACTTTGGTAAGGGAAACAGTCAGGTTGGTATTCATATATCAGGGGAGTTGATATATCCTTTTTTAGATCGTATGGGTTTGGGGGTATTTGTTCAGGCAGGAGCCGGGCCGCATTTTTCTCAATGGACCGGCTGGGAAAAAGAAATCACTCCGGGCAACTGGGGGGTGAGAGGCGCAGGGGTGATTGCAAATACGGGACTGGTCATTCATTCTCCTTTCTTCTGGAAACGATGGCAGTTGAGTGGAATTTGGGCCGGTCATTTTTCAGCTTCCAGCTATGGGCAAATTGAGGTGAAAGATTTACTTTCTGGCAAAGATGATGTATATGATAAAATTAATTTTTATAACAGAATTCGGGTGCCACGAGTTTCTGTTCGATTGAGTTACAGAATTAAAAATGAATAAATTTTATATAAAATATAGTGTTTTAATTCTTTTTCTCTGCTTAATTTTTCCAGGATATGGGCAGGAGAAACAAGAAGAAAATATCAGAACCAATGAAGGGCGCATTTACATTTATTGGGGATACAATCGGGGATATTATTCTAAATCAGATATTCACCTGCTAGGAACAGATTATGATTTTGTGTTATACGATGTCATTGCAAAAGATCGTCAAACAGCGTTTTCCATTCGCAATTATTTCCATCCGGAACGCCTGACTATTCCTCAAACAAATTTTGGAATTGGATATTATTTAAAAAATAATTTCATAGCTACCCTGAGTTTGGATCACATGAAGTATGTGGTGCAGCAGGAACAGGAAGTGCTCATTGAAGGAGAAATTTCCAGAGAGCATTCGGAGTTCTTCGGCAATTATAACAAGGAAGCAATTAAAATTCAACCGCACTTTTTCAGGATGGAACACACGGACGGGTTGAATTATGTTTCTGCCGGAATTACACGCTCAGATAATATTTTTTATAAAATAAATAAATTCAAAAATAAGTTAGAATTATATGTAAATGAAGGATTTGAGGCTGGGGTTTTAGTGCCAAGAACCGATGTTGCAGTCCTGGGCGGAACAGGAAGGAATAAGTATTATCTCTCTGGTTTTGGTGCATCAATAAAAGCCGGTACACGCCTGGTCGCCTTCAGGAATTATTTTATCAATGTAGAAATGAAAGGAGGATATATAAGTTTATCAAACATATTAACTTCGCAAGACAAAACCGAAAAAGCCCGTCAGGACTTTTGGTTCTTCCAGAAAACATTCCAGTTTGGAGGCATTTTTTATTTGAGAAAATAGTAAATGTGAGGCATTCCTATTCTACCTTAAACTTGATAAAATTCATATTTCTTTCATTAATATACCCGTTGTTGATGCAAAATCGAAAGCGATAATCTCCTGCTTTTTCCGGAGCAGAAAATTGGACTTCCAGCTTTTTGATTTCTCCCGGCTCTAGTTTTTCTATAGAAAATTTTTCAACAGCTCGCCCATCTTTAATGAATTTTTTATTGTCAAAAATCGCAAATTTTAATTTAAGTTCTTTTTCTTTATTGGGTAAAAACTCAATTGTTTTTTCTGTAGGATTAAAGAGAGAGAGCGTCGTCGTCAGGGACGCTCCGGGAGAAAAAGTTTCAGGAAAATTCTCAACAGAAATTTTTGCCCGGTGGTAAAATCTAAAATTTTCAATAATCGTATATTTTATTTTTTCTTTTTTTCCTGGCGAAAAACCTGCCTCGTTTTGTCCTGCTCCTTGTACGGCACAAACGGTTGTTCCTTGTAATTTTTCCTGTTGCTCCACAAGCAAATCATACTGACTGCCGGCATAGACTGCGGTATTGAGGGAGTGAGATTTTTGCCCGGTGTAGAAGGCGTATTTGGCCGCACGCTGATAATTATTATAAAAAATGACAGGATGTTCTCCTGCTACTTTTTGAATATCCTTGGCCCAAATATCCCAGCCTTGCATCTCGGAGATTAGAGGGATTTTTTGAAGTGGCCCGGGCGCAAATACAATTAAAATTCTAGCTATAAGAAAAATAAAAATGCTTGAAACAGAAAGTCTATACATCCATTTTTCCCAGGTAGCATTTTCTTCCAGATAGCGAACAGTTAGAAAAAGTAAAGGCACAATTCCGGCAATTGTCCAATTGGGTTCCACTCTGCCGCGAAAAGCCATCAGGAAAAAAAATCCAAAGATTCCAAGGAAGCACCAGCGCATGGTTTTTTCATAAATATTTTTATTATTATATTTAAAACTCATCCAAAAGGCAAGGAAACCCGTCAATGGGCCAAACAATAAAAGTTGTCCCAGTAAATATTCTAATATAAATAAAAAAGAGTAAGGTTCGGAAGATCGATCAAAAAGATGAAACCGAAATGTAGGAAAATCATGAACATATTGCCAATACAAATGGGGAAAAAACAAGGCCGATGCCACCCCAACCAACAGCCAAAAACTTCCTCGTTTTAACAAATATAAATTAGCAAGCAAAGCCGGAATTAAAACAATGATACCGTGATATTTGCTGTAACCCATTGCAGCAACAACAGCCCCTAACAGAACAGCCGTTATCCAGTTATTTTTATCTAAGTAAAATTTTAAAATATAAAAAAAGAGGCAAGTAAAAAGAAGCAAGGGAATATCCGGCACGGCAATAAATCCTACATGAGCGATAAGGAAACTAAAAAACAAAGCAAAAAACAAAAGCGGCTTTTGAGGGTTTATAATTTTCCAAATCAACCAAAGAGAAAGGGTGGAAGCGATTACCGTAAAAAAGCGCAAGCCCAATTCTCCCGAAATCCAGGAGGAACCCAATGCAATCAAAACAGCTATCCCCGGAGGATGATCAAAATATCCCCAATCCAAATTTTGAGCATAAACCCAATAATAGGCTTCGTCATGCAACAACCCTGTAAAAATACTCTGAAGTAAATTTATTATAAAAAATAAAGCAATGTAAAATTCAGGCCGACGCAACATTTTTTTAATTGTATTGGAACAACCAATGTAGAAATTTTATCGTAAGGGAGAAAGTAAACAAGCGGACATATTTCATCTATCATTTCCTCAAAACCAAATTTCCGGCTAATTTTGATTTTTTGAAAATAAAATAATCTTGTTTTGAGTAAATATTTACTTATAATACTTATTTCTACTTGTAGTTTTTTCCTCTCTGCTCAAAATCTGCCGGATGGATTTGGAAAAGAAAAACTGAACTTTAGTTTTGAGCAACCTGCCGGGATGACTTTTGATGAAAATGGCAGAATGTATGTTTGGGAGAAAAAAGGAAAAGTGTTCATCATAGAAAACAATGTCCTGCGACAAGAGCCACTTGTGGATGTCAGTGATGAAGTTTTTGACCGCTGGGATATCGGAATGCTGGGCTTCGCCCTCGACCCTGATTTTATAAGCAATGGATTTATATATTTATATTTTCCTGTCGATCCCTATCATTTGCTTCACGCAGACGACCCAAACTATGACCCCAGCGAAAGCTGGTACGGTAAAGCCAGCATTGGAAGAATCGTCCGCTATCAGGCAGATGTCAATGATAATTTAAATTCCATTTTACCTAATAGCAGAAAAGTGCTGATAGGGGAAACTATCGATTCAGGCATTCCCGTGCTCTACACTTCTCACGGAACCGGTGCCCTGGCTTTCGGGACAGATGGAACCTTGCTGGTTTCTTCCGGCGACGGCTCTACCTGGCAGGGGGCTTACGTGGGCAGCGGCCCGCCTTACTTCGAGGAATACGTGGAAAATGCCATGAGCCTGGGTATCATTCGCCCGGAGGAAGAAAAGGGTTCTTTCCGTTCTCAAATCGTCAATTGTATGAGTGGAAAAATCCTGCGCATTGATCCGGAAACCGGAGATGGAATTCCTTCCAATCCCTTTTACGAATCACCTAATCCCCGCTCTGCTCAATCCAGGGTGTGGACATTAGGGATGCGAAATCCTTATCGCTTTCACTTGAGAGAAGGATCGGGTTCTGTTGATCCCGCCGATGGTTTGCCAGGTGTTTTATACATTGCAGATGTAGGAGAAGCGGGTTGGGAAGAATTGAATGTTATCGGAGATGGTGGAAAAAACTGCGGTTGGCCACTTTATGAAGGAATTGATAAAATCCCGGTCTATTACGATCAGATAACGGAAAATCTGGATGCTCCTAATCCCATGTTTGATACAAATTGCAATCAGGAATATTATAATTTTCAGGATTTGATTCAGCAGCCTCAAGCTCCGTTAAACCCACCTTTCCTCAATCCCTGCGATTCGGATATGGAAATTAACGTGCCGTCATTCTATCATCATCCACCTGCACTAGCCTGGAAGCACAACGAGCCGCTGGCCGTTTATCCCGATTTTAATAATAATGGTGAAATGGCTTCGGTCTCAATAGATGTTCCGGAATCCAAAATTGAAGGAGAAGGATTTATAGGCCGGGCAGGAGTGACCGGAGGATTTTACAAAGGAGAACAATTTCCGGAAGTTTACCAAGACAAGTTTTTCATCGCTGATTATGTTTCGGGCTGGATAAAATACATGGAGTTTGATTTGAATGATGAATTGATTCAGGTAGAATCTTTTTATCAGGGCGAAGGAGAATTTATTTCCCACTTAGAAATAAGTCCGCAGGATGGATGCTTGTATTATATAGAATATTCTAATAGTGATATTTTTAAAATTTGTTATGGATCAAACGTGCCTCCGGTAGCCGTGGCCTCCGCAGATGTGTATTTTGGAACATCTCCGCTTACCGTGCAGTTTTCTGGGGGAGAATCCTATGATCCTCAGGGAACACCCCTGACCTATCACTGGGATTTTGGGGATGGAACGAGTAGTACCGATCCCAATCCAGAACATATTTTTTCTACAAATAATAATATGCCAACGCCCTTTGAAGTTGCCCTCACGGTAACAGATAGCCTCGGAGCTACGGGAACAGAAACGCTTATTATTTCCTTGAACAATACGCCGCCAATTGTAGAAATTACCAGTATTGAGGATGGAACGTTGTATCCAATGGAAGGCAATACCTATTGGGATTTAAAGGCAAATGTCTCGGACGCAGAACACGAAGAGGATGATTTGATATATGAATGGCAGTCATTTTTACACCATGATACCCACGCCCATCCCAATCCGCCGGTAAATGAAACGGAAACCCAAATGGTCATTGAACCTGCGGGCTGCGACGGGCATATATATTATTATCGGTTTCAATTGACTGTAACAGATGGGGCGGGCTTGTCCGCTTCAGATGAAGTATCTATTTACCCGGATTGCGCCCCGCCCTTTGTAGAATTTTTATCCTTTAATGCTTTGTCAAACGGAGAGGAAGTCATTTGCACCTGGCAAACGGCCTCCGAAGAACAACTCAAAGAATTTTATATACAAAAATCTAAGGATGGAGATTTCTGGACGACGATGGAAACCATTCAACCCAAAAATGATCAGCAGATATTGACGGAATACACCTACACAGATACTCAGCCATTTGCCGGAAAAAGCTATTACAGATTAGCCATGATCAATGAAGGGGGCTTGGCAGTTTTTTCTCCGGAGCGGGAAGTTTTCTTTGTAGAATTTGATAAAATTTATCTCTATCCCAATCCTGCAAGTGATTTTATGAATATTATTTTTAAAAATTTAAATCAACGGGCAGAAATGATCTTGTATGATTATACTGGTCGCATATTGGGTAGCAGATTTTTTGAAGGAGAAGGAAATGTAGCTCGGAGTTTTAGCCTTCAGGGATTGGAGGCAGGCGTTTATTTTTATAAAATAAAAAACGGGGAGGAAAGTTATACAGGTAGAATTGTCGTTGCAAAATGATCCGTTAAAAATCCAAAAATCAAACAACATCTGAAAACAGTTCCCTATTTTGCAGACAAAAAAAATTGGATAAGCAACAAATAGAAAACCTCCTGCAAAAAATTCAAAACGCCCGGACGGAAATGGCCAAAGTAATCGTCGGGCAGGAAGAAGTCATCACCCAAATGCTGACCGCCTTTTTCGCTGGCGGACACATCCTGCTCGAGGGTGCGCCTGGTCTGGCCAAAACTTTAATGGTACGCACCCTGGCAGAAGTGACGGATGTACAATTCGACCGAATTCAATTCACGCCCGACCTCATGCCCACGGACATCACCGGAACAGAAATTTTAAAAACCAACCCCGAAACCGGGCAACGCTTCTTTGAATTTGTCAAAGGCCCGCTGTTCACAAATATCCTCCTCGCTGATGAAATCAACCGAACGCCGCCCAAAACTCAGGCCGCTCTCCTCGAAGCGATGCAGGAAAAAGAAGTAACGTATGCGGGTAAAAATTATAAAATAAAATCTCCGTTCTTCATTGCCGCTACCCAAAATCCCATCGAACAAGCCGGGACATTTCCATTGCCCGAAGCTCAATTAGATAGATTTTTGTTATATGTAAAAGTGGGTTATCCAACAGAAGAGGAAGAGCAAAGTATTTTGGAATCAACGACGGGAACTACTTCTACGGAGCTAAAAGCCCAGCTCAGTCAGGAGGAAGTCTTGCAAATTCAGCAATTGGTTCGGGAAGTGTTTTTTGAGCCGGAGTTGATACAATACGTCAACCGTCTGGTGCGCCAAACCCGCCCTGAAATTTCAGAAATTGATATAATTAAAAACAAAGTAGAATGGGGCAGGACAGGCCATTATTTTGACAAGCCCATGCTTTATTGCAGGGAAGATATGCAGTCACGATGGAAGATATAAAAAAGGGGATCGCACCTGTGTTACGGCATCGTATCGTTCTGAATTTTCAGGCAGAAGCTGAGCAATTGACCACAGATAAAATTATTGAAGCGTTGCTTGGGTCTGTTTCTTGATCATTTAAATTATAGGTATAAATTGTATATTTTAATTAGAATTTTATTGTATG
>JAHDCK010000541.1 GCA_020629915.1 Saprospiraceae bacterium | reverse complement strand
AGGTTGGATTAAATATGTTCTCCTTGCATAAACAAATGTCCCTACAATCATTAAGCCCAAAGAAAGTCCTAAGGCAATAGCATTGTTTTGTAATGGCACATTAAAAAATGCAATAAGCAATATTAGTGCTCCTACGATTGCACTTCCAAAACTTATAAACAACCCCGCAATCTCCTTCACTTCCCGAAGCGTCTCCTGCGCCCGCTTTCGAATCTCTGCCGAGGAAGCCTTCACCTGATTTTTCACGGCCTTTTTGTCTTCCGTCAGTTTGGCCATGTTTTCTTTTAGGCGATTGGTCAATTTCACTACGCCTTCAGCTACCGCTTCCTTGAGATCACTGTAGCGCAATTCGCCCGCTTCGTAGGTTTCCATCAGGGCGTGGTAGGCTTCCGCCTTGCCACTCGCCTTGAGCATCGTAAACAGGTTTTCCACGCCCGGACTCATTTGTCCTTCGGTGGTATCACCCGTATCCGTCACGGCAGAGCGGATCTGTTTGCGGATGCGTTTTTCATCATCAAAAATCTGGATATTGTGTTTTTCTCCGGCACTCTTACTCATCTTTCGGGTCGGGTCAGCCGTAGATTTTATCTTGGGCGTTTCCGTGAAAAGCGTTTCCGGCAACACGAAGTATTCCTTTCCAAACTGATAATTAAAACGATTGGCAATGTTCCGCGTCAGCTCCAAATGCTGGCCCTGATCCTCCCCCACCGGCACATAGTCCGCCTTGTAGATCAAAATATCCGCTGCTTGCAAAACCGGATAGTAAAACAAGCCCCCGGAGATATACGCATCCTTTCCGCCCTCCTTCACTTTCTGGGATTTATCCTTAAACTGAGTCATCCTGGACAACTCCCCAAAGGAAGCCATACACCCAAAAATCCAACACAGCTCCGCATGTTCCGGGATGAGGGATTGGATAAAAAGATTCTCCGGTTTGACGCCGCAAGCCAGCAGTTCAAATGCCATCGTCCAGGTATTTTCCCGCAGCTTCTTGGCCTGATACGGAACCGTCATCGGGTGATAATCCACAATTCCATATATACAATTATATTCATTTTGTAAACGCACCCAGTTTTCCACAGCTCCAAAATAGTTGCCGAGGTGCATTTTACCCGTTGCCTGAATACAGGATAATACTTGTTTCATAATTTTTTATTTAGAATATGATCATTTTAGAATTTGTCCCCGTTTCTTTGCCCTGAAACCGTCAGGTGGGACACCTGACAGGAAAAAGTGGTTTCGTATCAGGTGTTCCACCTGACACCAGCAACAAGCTGGGTTTTTTATTTGAAAAAAATTGAACATATCTCAAACTAGCAACCAAATGAAATCACTTTGAACCAAAAAATTATTCATTTTTAATTATTCATTAAACATAAGCTATAAATGAAATTTCAATATTTACAAACTTAGGGAGATTAGCTACTTCTACTAACTCTCTCGCCGGAGCCGTATCGTCATTAAAATATTCTGAATAGACCGCATTGATCCGGCTGTAGAGATTCATGTCTTTTACAAAGACGGAACACTTAACGATATTTTCAAATGTCAAACCCGCTTCCGTCAGGATCGCTTTTAGGTTTTTCATCACCTGGTGTGTTTCTGCTTCGATGTTATCCATAACGAGTTCACCCGTTTCCGGAATGATAGCAATTTGTCCGGAGCAATAGAGCATCCCGTTGGCGATGATGGCTTGGTTGTACGGCCCTACCGGAGCGGGGGCGTTTTTTGTTTCTATTATTTTTTTCATTATATTTTTTATTTTATACAATAAACTTA
>JAHDCK010000134.1:232-11226 GCA_020629915.1 Saprospiraceae bacterium | reverse complement strand
AGGTATAAATTCAAGTCGATAGCAGAAGGGATTGGTGATTTTCCTATAAAGACGAAAATTAGGAGGGTTTTAGTATATTAATCCTTAAGAATTCCAAGATGGAGTATCCTTCCTCCGGTTTGATTAATGGGGTTGGTACTTTTTCCGATGACTACTCCGTCTTCCGGTGCAAGGTACTCCCGTTTGAGATCCCCGAAAATATTTCTCATAGTAGCAATGACTTCGCCTTTTTGTACCATCGTGGCTACCTTGGGGTGTACAGTCACGATGCCGCCAGTATCTGTATAAATCCAATATGATTTTTCGCAAATAATTGGAGCGTCTTCTGCGGGTTCTATTTCAGTTTCTAACATATTAAAAAAACTGAGCAAATTGTGGATGCCAGTCAGTCCATCCCGGATTAATCCTTTTTGAAAGGTATTGGGATTGCCAACTTCAAGTGTAATCGCCGGAATTTGTAAAGCGTCAGCTGCTCCCCGGAGGGTTCCGTCACTAGGTGGATTGTGGACAATGATTTGAGGGTTCTGTAAAATGGCCATTTGTGCAGTTACCTCGTCAGACATATCGGCGCGGATATAGTAAGAATTAATTCGGCCATTGCTTGCCGTGTGCAAATCTGCTAAAATATCAAAATGTTGTATAATATAATTTACAATTCGCCAGGCATAAACCTGACTGACATTTCCGTTTTCCATACCTGGCATGATATGATTGAGATCCGTTCCATCCACAAACCGGCGTTTTTTGCGAAGCAGAGAAGGGATATTGACGACGGGAACACCCACCAGGCATCCCCGAAGTTGTTGCACATCAATTTCCTTAAAAATTCGTTGGATTACAGGAATGCCATTGAGTTCATTTCCATGGACGGCTGCAGTTAGTCCCAGGGTTTTGCCGGGTTCATTACCTCGGGCAGCAATTAGGGGTATTCGAATAGGAACACCCATCCCATCTGTAACCAAATGCAACCAGTAACGGCTAATTTTTCCTTTAGGTATTTTAGAAAAATCTATATTTTTAATATGCTCTGCTTCACCAAATAAATCAAAAGAAAAATTATCCATTAATATGTTTATTTATATAATTCCATAAAATGTTAGAGGCTTCTTCTACAAGAGGCAGGCCACTGTAAGCAGCCATTTGTGGAAGCCCTCCAATGCTTGTGACATTTAACTCAGATAAAACTCTGCGTCCGTCATCGTTAACTAATGTATCCACGCCATAAAATAATATACCTTTTTTTTCTAAATGAGGATTTAGCGTAGCAACAATTTTTTGTTCCTCCGGATCGGCTTTTGACAATTGTGCCGTGCCGCCCTGAGCCACATTGCAAATCCAGGAATCTTTGGCCGGAAGCCGAAGTGATGCGCCCATGATTTTTCCTCCCACTACCACTATTCTTTTATCTCCCTGCCTTACATTTTTTAGAAATTTCACCCCAAGATATTCAATTTTTTTATCTTTTATTCCAGTAGAAAAATTATCAAAACTTATTTGATTTTTTTCTATCCAAACCTTGTCTTCATCTATGCGAATAATACCTCTGCCGGCGTATTCCCGATAAGGTTTTAATACTATTGGAAACTGATTTTTAAACTCAATAATTGCTTCCAGTGAATCACATCGCTTTAGTGGAGGACATAACTCCGGGAAGTTTAAAAGGTATTCTTTGCTACCCGTTTCAAAAATTCCCATTGGGTTATTGATGATTGTTTTATTTGAAAATATTTTATTTAAAAATAAAAGAAATGCCTCAGAAAGCGGGGGAGGGAGGCGAAGGAAAATAACATCATATTCCTTTAAATTTGTTTTAATTGCATTTTTAGTTAAATAATCCCCTTCCTTCGTATAGGAAAAATATTCATTTACTGTAGTTGTGAAAACGTGTTTCACATCTTTTCCCTGGAAAAAATCCAGATTTTCTTCCAGCCCTCGACTGGCTACATCAATCCTGTTGCAGAAAGGATGACGGGCTAAGGTGCGGGCGATGGGATACAAGGCATTTTCAAGACTGTGCTTGCTGTGATCCGTCAGGATGAGCATATTGTATTTTCTCATACTAATATTTCATTTATAAGAGAAGGATCTTCGTTTAAACTTTTAAATAAACGCATACGGAATTTTCCCTTAGAATTAAATAACATACGAGCCATTTTGTCAATTGCAACTGTGGAAAGGACAGTTTGAATATAAGCTTCGATCAACTCATCCAATCCAACGCCAAGTTTATTAAAATCTCTTCTATCCATTAGGAGCAACCGATTAGTATCACTGCCCCAGGAACCATCGGGGTTTTTTACAGAAAGGTTTGTTCCCAGCATATCCCAGGATTCCGTTCCCATTTCGATATCGTTCAAGAGTGGCTTTTGAGCCCGTCTCGCATAGACACAAATGGGGCGGATGCCCAGCGGAGTGGCACTGACCATCATTCTCAAATCAGCAACATACGTATGTCCTTTATTGTCTGGCATGGTTCCAATTTGGTAGAGTTTGCCTTTGCTGCTTTGGGAACTCCAATTATAATTTCCAATCAGACTTTGTACGATGAATCGATCATAATGAAACTCCTGTTTCATGAATGCGTCGAGTTCGGCTTCCTGAACAATGGTGAAAACGCCCTGTCCGGCATTGCTGTATGGGATTTTAATAACCGCCTGACCGCCCATCTTTTTTACCCAAAGCGGAATTTCTGCTTTACTGACATCCCATATAGTTTCGGGGGTTACGATTTCCAATCCGCTTCCTCTTAATTCTGCATTAAAAAGATCGTAAGCTTTGGCCGCTACCATTTTATTGCGGCCTCCGGCCAGACATGAAATAATTGGATTTATAATATGTGTTTTACTGTGAATAGGTAACCGGTTCCAGGGTCTTTGTGTCAGATAACGGAATGTTGCTCGGAGCGGCAACCATTCTCCGGCTTCATTTTTTATATATAAAATTCCATCTTGTAATTTTACATGTGGATCCGAATCCTGTTGATCATAAGAAACAAAATGAATGGGTTTGCCAATAGCATCTGCAAACGCTCTGGCATAACCCAGGGTTTCCATAGGATTTTTGTCGTAAATAACAGCATAATTCTTATATGGAATATTTCGTTTTTTACTTTTTAAAATGGGTTTTACTGTTCGTTCCATGAGCAATTGATAGCCTCCGGCTTCCTGATTTTCATCCAGGAGGGGCATTGATTTTTGGCCGGAAGGGCAAGAATTGTTTTCAATAATGACCATTTGCTTTTTACCATTCTCATTAGTGACGTGCATGAGATCTGCGCCTGCCCAAATGAAGTATCTGGGTTTGTATGTCAGCCATTCCTTTAAAAAATCTGGCTTTACCTTCGGATGTAAATGGCAATATCTTTTGATAATTCTATCCTGTTTTAAATTCAGGAAAAAATGTATCAGGGGATGGATGGTAGCATTCATAGCTTTGGGGTACCAATGCTCGTGTGGCTCAAATGAACCAGGGTAAACCAACTGGCTTTTTTTCATTTTTACGAAATTATAGAATCAATAAGAAAATACGAAACGACTGTTCCGAGAAAAGAAAATTTTTGACAAAAAAGCAATAAAATAATGAAAAAAGCAATAGGGATTTAGTTAAATTTAAAACAAAAAAATCCCTGTTGAATTTATTTTTCAACAGGGATTTTTTTTAAGCAAAATTGTGGAATTTTAATGCTGATGTCCACCAGGGCCATGTACATGACCGTGGGCAATTTCGCTTTCAGTAGCTGTACGAATATCCGTAATTTTTCCGGTGAAGTGAAGATTCGTTCCAGCCATCGGATGATTAAAATCCATGATAACCTGATCTTCCTGAACTTCTTTGACGGTGCCCTGAAGCAACTGACCTTCCTGGCTGCGCATGGGGATAACCTTTCCGACAACAAGCAGATCGTCTGCCAGTTTGCCATCAATGACAAAGTGCTGCTTGGGCAAATTTACGATAGCCTGAGGGTCCGGCATGCCATAGGCTTTCTCGGCAGGAATGCCAAAGGAAAAAGTATCACCTACCACAAGTCCGGATAAGTTACTTTCAAATTCGGGCAACATCTGACCGGCTCCGAAAAGAAAAGTCAGCGGATTTTCGTCTGTGGTCTTTTCTACAAAGTCACCGAGGGCGGTATCTTTTCTGAGTTCATATTGGAGTTGAACAACTGTATTATTTGCTATTTTCATATAAAAAAATTTGGAGTAAAACCCATCTCGATTTTACTCCAAACGTATTTTGCTCCGATTAAAGAATGGTGCAAAGGTAGGTTTTTCTAAATTGAAAAAGTGTAATTAGTGAAAAATAATTTTGCGGCTAAAGGGTGCAATTTTTTCATTTTTAAAATTAATATTTAAAATAAAAATCCCTGAACCGATTTGATTTTTATCTAAAACGATTTCTCCAGCCTGGTGATTACTTAAAGATAAAACCGTTCTGCCCAGTTGGTCAGTTATAGTTAAATTATATATTAAATCATTGCGTTCTAACTGAATCAACATTTTATCCGGAGTAGGATTAGGGAAGGAATGAGCAGATATTTTTTCAGGTGTTTTAGTAGAAACAATTTCTCCACACATGATTTCAGTTAAAAATCTTGCACTTGTGTTTTCAATACTATCTGCCCAAAATGGATCAGTCAGAAAATCTCCATGGCCACCACCGGGAACTGTAATGAGTTCATTGATTACGCCAACGGAATCTGCTCTTGGGTGCAGGACACCACTGCCATCAATTGTAATAATCGGAACGATAATCACTACGGCAAAACCATTGCCATAAGGAACGGTGTTGTCATTGGTTCCATGGATACTCACAAAAGGCGGATCATCTGAGCTGATCCAACCTTTGCGGTGAAGCGCTCCAAAGTTGTTGACTACACCTTGAACTTCAGATGAGTAACCCATGTTTGAATTGGCAGGGTCATCGGTGTTACCTTCGTGACCACCATTGGCATCGATCAGCGTCTGAACATAATCCGGCAATTCTCCTTCATCGATCATTGCTGTATGCAATGCTGCAATCGCTCCGGCAGAAAATCCTCCAACAAATATAAAATTAGGATCTATATTAAAATTATTATCGGTGTCAGCATCTTTTCTAAAATAGCGAATGGCAGCTTTGTAATCCGAGACAGATTGCGCAACGACATTCATCATATCTAGTGAATCCGGAACTGGAAATAGGGGTAAATCATATACGCGGTAATCTAATGCAGCGGCAACGTAACCTTTTTTGGCAAAGTCGATACAGGCGCCGTGCACACTTTCTCTTTCGCCCCCTACAAAGGAACCCCCAAACCCAAGGATGATAACCGGCCGGTCTCCGGCGTTATCATCGGCAGGTTCAAAAATATCCATCATTAAATCCATTTGATTTCCGGCGACGGTCGTGTTTTCTCCAAATTTTACAGTTGTCATTGTTGGTTCAATTGGGAAGACTTCTGTCATATACCGAACTCCGTCGCAATTGGGATTGAATTGGGCATTGGCGAAGAATCCGCCTGCCATAAAAGCAATAAAAAAGTATATTTTTTTCATTTTTATAAAATTATTTTACATTAAAATTGGTTAGATGTTCTCGAAGCATTTTTTCGAGATTCTAAAATACAAATTTAAAATTGAATCCTGAGAAATTAGAAAATTAATTTAAAAAATGGATCAGGCTGATTCTTCAATTTCAAAACCCAAGGCTAATAAATCCCGCCAATAGTCCGGGTAAGATTTTTTTACGACGAGGGGATCTTCTATCCCAATTTTCCCAAGTGGAATAGCCAGTGGCGCGAAGGCCATCGCCATGCGATGATCTTTATAAGTGTCAAAAATCGTATTTGAATTTTTTGTTTTTGATGGGGCAATCATCAAGGAGCCAGGTTCCTGGATTTTAGATTCTACTTCGATTTTATCCAGTTCATTTTTTAGAGCCTGGATGCGATCCGTTTCCTTGATGCGGAGAGTTTCGAGGTTGGAGAGCAGTGCGCCTTTTCCTAGTCCGGCAGCGATAACAGCAAAGGTCTGGGCAATGTCTGGACATTCTAAAAAGCTATGAACAAATAGTGTTTTTTTACTTTTGTTTTTTCTTAGTAAAATACCGGATTTTTCTACCAGGGTTTCTACCCCAAAATGCTTGGCTAGTTTGGCCGTAGCTGCATCGCCTTGTAAGCTGTTCGGATTTAATCCATTCAAATATAATTCTACTTCATCTGAAAAAGCTGCCATTGCATAAAAATACGAAGCTGAGGACCAGTCGGATTCTACTGTAAAATCTCTGGCGACAAATTTTTGATTTTCTATTTTTATAATATTATTTTCAAATATACTTTTTATACCAAAATGCCAAAGCACTTCCAGGGTCATATTGATATAAGAGCGGGAAACGATTTTGCCTTCCAGATGCAGTTCTAATCCATGCGGCAAGGCAGGAGCGATAAGCAGCAGTGCCGAAATAAATTGACTGCTGATATTAGCCGGTATTTTTAATGTTTTATTATAATTAAAATTTTTATTTTTTTCTCCGATTTTCAAGGGTGGATAACCTTCTTTTTCTAAATAGTCAATGGTCGCTCCGAGTTGCCGTAATGCATCGACGAGAATACCTATAGGTCTTTCTTTCATGCGTTTCGAACCGGTGAGGATTTGGGTGCCGGGTTGAAGGGAGAGGAAGGCGGTTAGGAAGCGAAAGGTCGTTCCTGCCGGACCGACGTTTAGTTCTTCTGTTTTGGTCTGCAATAATTTTTGCAGCGTGACAGTATCCTGGGCATTAGAAATATTGTATATTTTAAAATCCAATTTACTCAAGGCGCGTATCATCAAAACGCGGTTGCTCAGGCTCTTGGAACCGGGCAAACGGATGTTGCCGGTGAGTGGGTTATTGTGTCTGGATATTTGGTATTTCACGTAGAGCGAAGGTAGGGAGTTTTTTGCTTAAAATAAATCCTTCTTAGACAAATCCCGTGGAAACGAAAGGCGAAGAAAAAAGAAGAAGCGATAGCGACTGAATTTTTCAAGACTTGCAGTTTCCATTACCACGGGATTTGTCTAAGAACCAAATAAATTTTAGTTTTTCATTTTTTGACGCTTCGGTCAGTACAGGTTCGCTGCAGCTTTAACAACTGGGATAAGATGTTTTGATAAATAGTCTTTTGTAGGGAGTCAAAATAAACATCGAGGTTATTGTTATGAAGATGGAACAAAAAAGCCCCACTCTTAGAAAGAGCAGGGCCATTTAAATATATTTTAAACACATTATTTACACGTGAATATTTGCATAAGTCGCATTCTCTTCAATGAATTTTCTCCTTGGCGGAACCTCATCTCCCATCAACATAGAGAACACCCGATCCGCTTCAAAAGCATCTTCAATAGTCACCTGGCGTAGGATGCGCGTGTCCGGGTCCATCGTGGTTTCCCAAAGCTGATCCGCATTCATTTCACCCAAACCTTTATAACGCTGGATTTTGATATTGGCCTCCGCACCTCCGTAAGCATCCACGGCTTCCTGTCGCTCCTCCTCGTTCCAGCAGTAGCGGAATTGCTTTCCTTTTTTCACCATATAGAGCGGTGGTGCAGCAATATAAATATATCCACTTTCAATCAGCGGACGCATGTAGCGGAAGAAGAAAGTCAGTATCAACGTAACAATGTGGCTACCATCCACGTCGGCATCACACATGATGATGACTTTGTGATAGCGTAGCTTTTCTATATTTAAAAAACGCTCTCCCTCCTTGTCTTCGATGCGAACCCCAAGAGCCGTGAAGATATTTTTGATTTCCTCATTTTCATAAATGCGGTGCTCCATCGCTTTTTCCACATTGAGGATTTTACCTCTGAGTGGAAGGATAGCCTGGAAATTCCGGTCGCGGCCCTGCTTGGCCGTTCCGCCTGCCGAGTCTCCCTCCACCAGGTAGATTTCGCATTTCTCCGCAGCTTTGGAAGAGCAATCCGCCAGCTTACCCGGCAATCCGGTTCCGGACAAAACGTTCTTACGCTGGACGAGTTCCCTTGCTTTTCGGGCAGCGTGTCTGGCGGTCGCAGCGAGGATTACTTTGTCGATAATGCGCTTGGCGAGTTTGGGATTTTCTTCTAAGAAGTGTTTTAGAACATTTCCTACACAACGGGAAACGATACCCGTTACCTCTGAGTTACCCAACTCACCTTTCGTCTGTCCCTTAAATTGTGGCTCAGGGACTTTAACCGAAACGATGGCCGTCAGTCCTTCACGAAAATCCTCACCGGAGATAGCAAATTTTAATTTTGAAAATAAATTATTATCATCTCCATATTGCTTGAAGAGACGATTCACGGCTCGGCGAAATCCTCCGACGTGCGTACCACCTTCTCTTGTATTGATATTATTTACATAAGAATAAATATTCTCTGAGAAAGAGGTGTTGTAAGTCAACGCCACTTCTACCTGCACGTTTTCTTCTTCACCAATCACATGAATCGGTTCTTCCAGAAGTTTAGTTCTGGATTCGTCGAGGTAAGCAACAAATTCTTTCAGGCCACCTTCGGAGTAAAAAGTTTCGGTAAAAAATTCCAGACCTTCTTCTTGTCCCTTGCGGCGTTCGTCCGTGATGGTTAAGGTTAAACCTTTATTCAAATACGATAATTCTCTAATACGTGTAGCCAGAATATCGTAGGAGTATTCCAGTGTTTCAAAAATTTCCGGATCGGGTTTGAAGGTAACGAAGGTTCCTGTGATGTCTGTTTTACCGACGACATCCACGCTGGTTTGTGGTTTACCCTGCGAGTATTCCTGAACGTGAATTTTACCTTCGCGATGGACCTCTGCTTTGAGGTGAATCGAAAGGGCGTTCACACAAGACACCCCAACCCCGTGGAGACCACCAGACACCTTATAGGTATCTTTGTCAAATTTACCACCGGCGTGCAGGACAGTCATAACGACTTCAAGTGCGGATTTTTGCAACTTAGCGTGCATGCCCGTTGGAATCCCACGCCCGTTATCCCGGACGGTGATAGAATTATCCTTGTGGATGATGGTTTCTATTTTAGAACAATGTCCGGCGAGATGCTCGTCAATGGAGTTATCTAAAACCTCGTAAACCAAGTGGTGTAAACCTTTGGTATCGGTGCTTCCGATATACATTCCGGGCCTCTTCCGAACCGCTTCTAATCCCTCTAATGCCTGAATATTACTGGCACTATAATCGCCCTTTTTTGCAGGGTCTTTTTTGTTATTTTTATCTGTATCCATATTGTTGCAAATTTACGATTTTTTACCCGTATTTTAAAGCGAAATTCCCTAATAAAACGTTAAATTATAAAGGGATTTTACCTAGAATTTTTATTTTATAAAATACTGATTATCAGGTTTTTAAAATAATTTCTACTTTAGTGATAAAACACATCTTTTCCCATCTTTGTTTTATGATAAAAATATAAACAGAATAATGAAAAATAAAGACTTTCCAACGGTAGAGGGACATTGGTTGTACGGCTGTAATGGCATTGCCATGAATAATCCGATTAGCCTTTTTCTGGATGAACCCAGGCAGCATGGGGATTACTTCCGGGCGAATATGAAATATCAATATATTTATATTACTTCCAATGCGGATATTTTTAAATATATTTTACAAACTAATCAGAAAAACTACAAAAAAGACATTGCCTACCAACAACTCAGACTGGCTCTTGGAAATGGTTTGCTAACCAGCGAAGGTGCGTTTTGGAAAAAACAACGAAAGCTCTCTCAGCCTGCTTTTTATAAAACGCAACTGGAAATTCTCTACCGGGAAATGGTGAATCTAACGAAGCAGTTTTTGGAGGAATTAGAGCATTATAAAAAGGAAAAAAAACGGGTGGATATGAGCCAGCTGATGATGGGCGTAACCGCGGACATCGCCATGAAAACGCTTTTTAGTTCGGAGATGAAATCGAGTAAAAAAGAGGTTTATGAAAGCATGAACGGCGTACAGGATTATGTGATGAAGCGATTGCGACAACCATTTCGCATTCCGCTGATGTATGTCAATGGAGAATACCGGAATTTTAAAAACAGAAAAAAAGTATTTGATGATAATATATATTCAATGATCGAAGACCGGCGACAATCGGGGGAAGTGCATCCGGATTTGTTGTCTATGTTGATGAATTCAGTGGATGCAGAGACGGGAGAACGGATGTCTGATGAGCAGTTGCGGGATGAGGTGATTACGATTTTTGCAGCGGGCCACGAGACTTCTGCCAATGCCTTGTCCTGGACGTTTTACTTGCTGAGTCAGCACCCGGAAGTGGTGAAAAAGCTGCGCACTGAAGTTGCCGAAGTACTTGGAGATCGGACTCCGGGATTTAATGAATTGAGAAATTTAAAATATACAAAACAAGTATTAGATGAAAGCATGCGACTCTATCCTCCGGCCTGGGCGATTGGTCGGGAATGCTTAGCAGATGATGTTTTGCTGGGGCATCCGATCAAAAAAGGAACGGCTACGGTGATGAGTGTACTAGGTTTACATAGAAATCCTAAATATTGGAAAGATCCGGAGGCATTTGACCCGGAGCGATTCACGGCGGAGCGGGTGAAGGAGCGACCGAAGTTTCATTATTTGCCTTTTGGCGCAGGGCCGCGTATGTGTATCGGCAATCACTTTGCCATGATGGAAATGCAGTTGCTGCTAAGCATGATTATCCGGCGTTTTGATTTTGTGCTGGATGAATCGCAGGAGGTGGTGATGGATGCGCTGGTGACTTTACGACCTAAGTTTGGGGTTTGGGGAGTTGTTCAATAGTACAATGGTGCAATAGTTCAATAGTACAATGGTGCAATAGTCTAATGGTTTGGTTTTAATTGTATATTAGCTTTTTAATTATAATATTTCAGGTATTTTTTTATTATATAAAAAACAGGAGTGACTGGCGTAGGCTGTGCCTACGCCGCAATAGGTCAGCAGGTTTTTAACCTGCGAATGGGAGGTTTTAAACCTCCACGCCCGTTTCGGCGCAGGTGAAACCTACGCCAGCCTGATAGTC
>JAHDCK010000134.1:0-222 GCA_020629915.1 Saprospiraceae bacterium | reverse complement strand
ATGTTTTTTGTTGCAATGTAGTTAGCTTATATTCCAATAGAAAAAAGAAAAATCAATTTGGTTATTTATTTTAGAGAAATTCTCATCTTCTATTATCTGGATAATAGAGGCCAAAGTAAGATCGTTTAGAGTTAGGAAGGAGTCTGGACAGTTATTATCTACTTCAATTCCAAGGGTTTTAAAGTAGAGGTTAAGCTTTTCTAAAAGAATTAGTGGAAGCTC
>JAHDCK010000133.1 GCA_020629915.1 Saprospiraceae bacterium | reverse complement strand
TAGTTCAACCCCTTCAAAAAGGGGAAAAAACCATTGGCGCAAATCTTGGTGGGCCGCTCATTGGCTTTGGCTCTGCTATCATTCCCGTGCCGTTTACTTCCCTTAGTGGTGCCTACGGCTGGAAAGAAAACACGACAGTCTTTGGAGGATTGCACACGACGACCTTATTGTTTAAAACATTGCATCTCGATATGGGCATTACTCAGGGTTTGCTAAAACCGGATGGCTTTCGGCCCGGAGTCAGTGTAAGTCCTAATTTGAATTTGATGTACGGATTCCGGGAAAGCGATTTTCGAATCTTCCCTAATGTGGATTTGAATGCTTACTGGACTTATAAAAATAATCATTTTACATATATTGGATTAAGCAATTGGATGGATTTTCATACAGGCTCCCGCGCTAATGAGGAGACGGGTCGCTTTTGGCATCCTGCTCTAAATCTGGGACATACCTTCCAGCGACCTAAATGGAATTTTACCCTTGAAGCACGCTGGATGGGAATGACTACGCCCAATGATCCGATCGTCATTGACTACCGCTCGCCCTTTGACAAGGGAGCGATTGGAGTGCAAATTGGTGTGGTTCGGAAATTTGGTTTTAATAAAAAAGAAAATTAAAATGAAAAATTTTATTATAATTATAATAACAATAAGTTTGTCTTCATGTGCAGATTTTGACAGCAACCTGTTCAATCCAAAAACGGATATTGAGGCTTACCTGCTGGATGATTACGAAGGAGACTTAACTTTCCGTCTGGATGATTCTTATAAAATTGACGATGAGCTAATTGATATTTTCACGCTGACTTCTACAGATGAAAACGAGACAGTTGATATATATGCAATTTATATTGGAGATCAATCCCGCATCGGTACGGATACGGTCATCATGTATTGCCACGGCAATTCTACCCACATGGACATCTACTGGGAACGCGCCAAACTCCTGGCCAATGTAGGCGGCAAAAATCGCTACGGCGTTTTGATGATTGACTATCGGGGTTACGGCCTTTCGGAAGGGACACCGACCGAAAGCGGCCTTTATGCCGATGTAGATGCAGGCCTCCAATGGCTCAAGGAAAAGGGTCTGACAGATGATCGATTAATCATATATGGATTTAGTTTGGGGAGTGTACCAAGCACGCACCTCACCGCAACGCCCCGCTCCATGACCCCTTCAAAACTCATCCTCGAAGCTCCGATTGGGAATATTGATGTGATGCTGGAAGATGGTGGCGGTTTGTCGATGCCGTCTTCCTTCATGGCCGGCCTGGATGCCAATAATATCGAACGGATAAAATCGGTAGAACAACCCTTCCTTTGGATTCATGGGGAAGCAGATAATTTCCTGAGTGTTGAAACACATGGTCAACCTATTTATAATAATTATAATGGTTCGTATAAAATTGCCTATCGGATTCCGGGAGGGGATCACAGTGATGTTCCCTTGATTATGGGATTTGAGGAATACAGCGCAGCGATGTTGGAATTTATTCTGAGGTAGGATTAAAATCGAGAAGAAGGATTGGCTTGATTACATTTCTATATAAAATATAACCATTTTTATTTAAATGTAATTTATCCTGAACATAAAAATCAGGATTCGGTTGGTTTTCTTTTAACACCGGAAAGAAAACATCAATATATTTTATATTACTTGATTGGCAATATCCTTTTATTAATGTATTGGCTTGCTTCATTTTTTCCGAAAGCGATTTTCTGGCAGGAGATGGCTTGGATGAAATATAATAAATTTTTGTATTCGGATGATTGACTTTTATTTTGCCTGCCAATTCCATAAAATCTGCCAGCACCTTTTCAGGTGAACGCCCCGAAGCAATATCATTTTCACCTGCGCCAATGACAATCCTCTCTGGATTATAATTCAATAAAATACGATCGGCAAAATGGGTGATTTCCTTCAATGTTGCCCCACCAAATCCCCGGTTCAAAACAGGCAAGGGAGACATATCTGCTTGTAATGTTTCCCACAAACGAATATTAGAATCTCCTATAAATATTATTTTCCCGGATGCATCTTCTCCTGCTCTCACTTTTGTTTCAAAATTTTTAATTTCTCCTTCATAACGGTTAATATCCAGCACACCTGTTCCGGTCTGCTCAGACACACAAGCAGCAAACAAAACCATCATTATTATATAAACAAAAATTAATTTAATCCACCACATAAGATTCTATATTTGTTGCAGACACATATTTTTTTAACAAATCTTTTGCCTTATCCATAGTTGGCTCCAACTCCTTTGCTCCACCAAAATCGACAAAGACCATAAAAAATTGTTTTGTTTCCAACCGGATCATCGTTCGCTCAGAATCGCTTGTCGCACTACCAAAAGCTCCCAGCGAATCCCTTAAAACAGGCATTAAATGTATATTTAAATTTCCTCGTCCAATGGCAGCGTAAGGTTCATCTTTTTCTCCTATTCCCATGACCACATCTCCCTCAATTTTGGATGCATCAAAGCCCCCAATGGAATACCCCGTAGATAAGGAAAGGAAATTTATCACATCTACTAATGTAGAAATCTGATATAAATCTTTGTCCAGCAATATCCTCCTGTGTAAAGCCTCCGCCGACAACCGATAGCGACTGGGTTCTTTTCCAGTGGACTTGTAGGCAGCTCGGGCAGCTTCAATTACCGGATGTAACTTTATGGTTTCAGTTGAAAAATTATTTCTTATATTTTTAATACAATGATTTATTTCATCCCACAAAGCAGGATTAAATTTGTCATTCACCACATCGGCGGCAATGCAGCCCAACCGGAGCGTTGGGCAAGTCGTTTTCAACTCCTTTGAAATAGAAGTATTACGCATATTTTATAACCAGTTATTTTTTTTATACCATCGGGCAGTTCGGGCAATCCCTTCTGCCAGCGTAAAGGATTCCTGAAAGCCAAAATCCTGCTTGGCCTTTTCTGAGGAGCAAGACCAGGATTCCTGCAAAATGCTTTTTGCCCGTTCCAAACTCAAAGTAGGTGGTTTAGTTTTCCACCCGGAAAAAACAGAGTTAATATTAGCAAAGGATTTTACTAATATATGCGGGAATTTTATCTGAAAAGCTTTTACCCCTAACTCCTGCTGTATCAATGCCCCTATATATGCCCAGGTATATTGATTTTCCGAACTCAGAAAATAGACCTGATTTTTGGCTTTGGGTGCTAATACTGCCTGAAAAACACCTTTCACCAAATCTTTTACATATATCAAACTTACTGTTTTATCAGAACTGCCAATCAACACCCTTATCCCCCTTTTTATGGTTTTAAACATTAGTAAAATCTCCTTATCCCGTTCTCCATAAACAGCTGGTGGCCGGATAATAGTTATCGGCAACCAGTTCATGTAATTCCTCGCTAGTTGTTCCTGCTCCAATTTACTTTCTCCATAAGCTGAAATGGGCTGGCAAGGTGTTTTTTCATTCACAGGCATATAGGATAATGTAGAGCCGGTAGCTCCCAAACTACTCATCACCAGAATTCTCTTGATTTTATCCTGATGGGACAAGGATGCTTCCAGCAAATTTTTCGTCATGTCCACATTGGCTTTTTTATAAGTAGAATATTTCCTGGCATTAACTAATCCTGCCAGATGAAAAATATAATCCACCCCTTCCAAAACCATATTCAATGTGTTGATATCCTCCAATCCACACCGAATAATTTGACAATCTTTTCCTTCCAGCCATTGGATATCACTGGCTTGCCGAACCAAACATTTGACAGTCCAACCCTGCTCTAAAAGCAAATCCACCAGGTGACTTCCGATAAATCCATTGGCTCCCGTAACGGCAGCAGTTTGGTTTGTCTTTTCAAAGGTGGTTTGCATTAAAAATAATTTCTTTATTTTGTAATAAAAACATCCAAATTGATGGCTGGATTAGACTCCAAAGTTAAGAAGGTTCCCTTATTTAAAAAATGCTTTTCTTTCAAACGGGCTGAAAATTTAATCCAAGCAGGATTATTTCCCTATTTCCGTGAAATTCAGGAAAGCGAAGGACCCGTCGTACAAATCGAAGGGAAAAAAGTCATTATGGCAGGTTCTAACAATTATCTGGGCCTGACCACCCACCCCAAAGTCAGAGAAGCAGCTATACAAGCCATCAATAAATATGGAACGAGTTGCTCTGGTTCTCGTTTTCTAACCGGGACAATCGACCTGCACAATCAATTAGAGGAAGAACTTTCGGGTTTTTTAGGGAAAGAAGCTGCTTTAGTTTTTAGCACGGGGTTTCAGGCCGGTCAGGGAGTCATCAGCACTTTGGTAGGGCGGGGAGAGTACATTCTGGCCGATAAAGACAACCACGCCAGTTTGGTAGCAGGTCATCTCATTAGTAAAAGTACCGGCAGTCATATTATACGTTATAATCATTTGAATAATGATCATTTGGAAACTCACTTGCGCCAACTCCCGGCAGATGCAGGGAAACTCATTATTAGTGATGGCGTTTTTAGTACTTATGGAGAAATTATAAATTTACCGGAGATCATTCAACTGGCCAAAAAATATAATGCGCAGGTTCTTGTGGATGATGCGCATGCTCTGGGTGTGATTGGTGAAAGTGGCAGAGGAACCGGGCATTATTTTCATCAAAGCCATGATGTCGATCTCATCCTTTGTACCTTTAGCAAAACGCTGGCTTCCATTGGTGGTTTTGTTGCAGGGGATAAGGTTGTTATTGATTTTATAAAACATCAGTCTCCGGCATTTATTTTTAGTGCTTCCCCCTCTCCTCCCAATGTTGCTGCTGCATTAGCTGCTTTAAATATATTAAGAAATGAACCTCAACGAATCCAACAACTCCGATTTAATGCTGATTATGTCCGAAAGGGATTACAGGAACTGGGTTTTGAAGTGTTGAATGGAGAGACAGCTATTGTTCCGGTGATCGTTCCCAATGAAGAGACAGCTTTTAAAATGTGGAAAATCTTATATGAAGAAGAAAATATATTTGTAAATGTATTTGTTCCACCTGCAGCTCCGGCGGGAAAAGCCATGCTAAGAAACAGCTTCATGGCTACCCATGCTACTCATCATCTCAATCGGGTTCTGGAAGGATACAAAAAAGCAGGAAAAAAATTAAATATTATATAAAAAACAATCATGCTTCAAATTATTCCCGTTGAAAACAAATCTACCAAAAAAGAATTCATACATTTTCCTTATAATTTTTATAAAAATGATCCCTACTGGGTAGCTCCTCTTCTCATGGAAATGCGAGAGATGTTTAACCCTAACAAACATCCATTTTACGAATATGGAAAAATAAAATTATTTCTGGCCAAACGAGAGGAAAAAACTGTTGGAAGAATTGCCGGGATAATCAATTCTATCTACCACAAACACCATGATCCCCGGGCAGGTTTTTTTGGTTTTTTTGAATGTGAAGATAATACAGAAACAGCCGGAGCATTATTAAAAGCGGCAGGAGATTGGGTAAAAGAACAAGGCATGAGCCGGATGCTTGGCCCTGCCAGCCCTTCCAGCAGCTACGATTTTGGATTGCTGACCAAAGGCTTCAATGATTCACCGCGGTTGATGACTACTTATAATCCACCGTATTATCAAACCCTTCTGGAAAGCAATGGTTTAAAAAATGTAAAATTATTATATGCCTATAAAATTAATTTAAAAAAGGCTGTAGAAAATGAAAAGCTCACCCGGGTCACTCAACTGGTCAAGGATCGGCATCGCATAAAACTGCGTCCGATAAATATGAAAAAAATAAAATATGAAATAAAAATTATTGAAACGATCTACCGGAAGGCCTGGCAACCCAATTGGGGTCATGTCCCCTTTACCCAACGAGAACTGGACGCCCTCGCCACCAATCTAAAGCCTATGGCCAACCCGGATTTTATTCAGTTTGCCTTTATTGATGACCAACCTGTTGGGATGGGCGTAGCTATTGCAGATTTTAATTTTATATTAAAACAAATTAAAGGTAAACTCTTTCCTTTCGGGTTTTTAAAATTTTTCACCCAGAAAAAAAATATCAACTGGGCCAGGGTTTTACTCCTGGGAGTCCTGCCGGAATATCAACGGAAAGGAATTGACGGGGTGCTTTGCTACGAACTTTTAAAACAAGGCAATGCATCGGGAATTGAGTTTGCAGAAGGAAGCTGGATTCTGGAAGATAATGAAATGATGAATAGAGCCATGCGCAATTTCTTTGGAGAAATTTATAAAGAATACCATGTCTATGAAAAAAAATTAATTTAGAAATTGCATTTTTTAATATAACAATAAGAATTGCAGGCAATTATTCCCCTAAATGTTTTTCTGCAACAATAAACAAAGGCCGGCCTCTGGCCTCATCATAATTGCGACTAACATACTCTCCCAAAATCCGAAGAGAGATGAGCTGAACTCCACCAAAAAAGAAAATAACTAATATCAAAGAAGTATATCCTTCTATCACGTCTCCCCAGAAAAACTTTTTACTCAACAAATAAATCGTATATATTATACTAAAACATACTGCAAAAATACCCAGATAACCAACAAATTTTATTGGAAACCGGCTAAAGCTAAAAACACCATCATAAGCCAGCTTAAGCAAGCGAGCAAAATTATACTTAGGATCTCCGGCCAGCCGTTCATCTCTTTCATATTCAAAGCCCGTTTGTCGGAATCCCACCCAGGCCCGCAGTCCGCGAAGGAATAAGCTCTGCTCCGGCATATCCAGCATCTTATCCAATACGTTTCTCCTAAATATAGAAAAATCGCCACTATCTAAAGGCATATCTTGGCTGGTTATTCTACCCAAAAAACGATAGTAAAATTTGTAGGCCGCCTTTTTTAAAACGCCTTCTTTTCGCTTTTTACGGACGGCATAAACGACATCAAATCCCTCTTCCAGTTTTTCATAAAAATCTTTAAACAGCTCAGGCGGGTCTTGCAAGTCGCCGTCCATAATACCAATGACTTCTCCTTTAGCGTGATGCAAGCCAGCAAGGATAGCCGACTGATGACCAAAATTACGGGAAAGGCTCAATACCTTGAAACGAGCATCTTTTTGATGGCAGGCCAATAGTTTTGCATAAGTGGAATCCCGGCTCCCGTCATTGACGCAAATGATTTCAAAGGGAATGGGAAGCAATTCAAGCGCACGGATAGTCCGCTCGAACAATATTTGTATCAAGTCTTCCTCATTGTAAACCGGAATAACTAATGAAAACAATACTTATATTTTATAATTATATTAAAAATGCAGAATCAGAACCCAATCACATAACCAAACTACCCGTTTCGCCAAAGGTTTCTATCCCGGTCAACTGTAGTGAACGCGCCCACAAGCGTTTGGCGTAATCCATATTCGCCGCATCCTTCGTTGATTTTTTAACCTTCATTTTTGCAAAATACTCCCCGGAGATTTTTTCAACCTCTGGAGCCAGAGCCAGGAATACGCTTGTATCCGCCCCTTTATCAGAGTTAATCATCAACTTTCGAGCCATTGGCAGCAAGTTTTTCAAAAATCCTCCTCCGGAATTTCCAAAGTTGGTGGCCACTACACCGGGATGCAAACAGTTCGTGATAATATTCGTCCCTTGCAGCCGCACCGCCAGTTCCCGTGTAAATAAAATATTACACATTTTAGAAAGGGCATAAGCGGTCATTTGCTTGTATTTCTTTTCGCCTTCGAGGTTATCAAAATCCATTTTGGTGGCACGGTGTGCATCGGAAGCCACATTGACGATGCGAGCCTGGTCAGGTTGTTTTAGGAGATCCAAAAGGTAATGCGTCATCAAAAAATAACCGAGATGATTCAGGGCGAAGGTGTATTCCCGTCCTTCTTCGGTTAGAATGCGTTCGCCAAAAATACCTCCGGCATTGTTCACCAACACATCAATGGCTCCGTACTGGTTCCTGAATTTTGTGGCGAATTCACGGATCGATTGATGGGAAGATAAATCACATAAAAACAATTCTAATTTGTTATTTTTAGTGGCTTTACCTATTTCGATGATGGCTTTTTTGCCTTTTTGAGGATTGCGACAAACGAGGATGACTTTGTTTCCGGTTTGTGCCAATCGCTCTGCCGTAGCCCTTCCTATCCCGGAATTGGCTCCGGTCACCACATAGATTTTTTCCATTTTAGTTAATTTGATCAGCAAAATACGGAAATGTTTTAGAAACACTTTCTAAAATTTTTAATTACTTTGTGAAAGTATAAATTCACTTCATTTTTAAAATGATGAAATTTACATAAAAATAAATTCAATATAAAAACTCCGATTCCAAATGTTAGGCATTATCTGGATGCTTTTGTTTTTTATTGTGCTGGCTATCTCCCTTGGAGGAGTAGTACATTGGTTGTGGAGAAAACAGATCAAGCGAGTAGAAACCCAACTACAAGTTTTGTCAAATGAATTGAAACTGGAGTATTCCCCTACGCCTAAAAACCGGCTGGGTATTCACAATGGTTACCCGGAACTCACCGGAAAAATTGGAGAGCAGGAAGTGCGCCTGGGCATGTACTCCGATGGCAACGGGCGATTCAGGCGTATTTTTACTTATATAAATTTTTCCTGTGACAATCCACACAATTACACTTTTCATATATTTAGAGAAGACTTTC
Source organism: Saprospiraceae bacterium (assembly GCA_020629915.1). Classification (GTDB taxonomy): domain Bacteria; phylum Bacteroidota; class Bacteroidia; order Chitinophagales; family Saprospiraceae; genus JAHDCK01. Next base: position 2,756 of record JAHDCK010000133.1, on the reverse strand, counting down.
TTGCAAAACTGGGTAAATTCTTCGGGCAGCAGGATATTGAGATTAATGTAGAAACCTTTGACGATTATTTTATTTTGAGAGGGAATAATCCAAAGTATGTCACCGCTCTTTTGGACGCCGGGATGCGCACACATTTCAGAGATATTCATATATTAATGGATGGTGATTATAAACTTTTCGAGGTGGATCTTTCTTATACAGAGTTATGCCAAATTGATTGCGATATTGAAGTGGATCGTTTCAAAAAAATAATCGAAGTGGGTGTTGCACTAGCACAAAGAATCAACGAAGTGAGTCCGGTAAAATATGAACTGCCGGAATAGAATCCTGTGCCATCTCCTCCACTTCTCCCTGGCAATGCGCATAAGGCACAAAGCAAAACCAGTACACAAAAAAGAATATCACCAATAAGGATGGAACAGTTGTTTTCAAAATAAAAATGATTTTTTCTTAAAAAAAAGAGACCGGACAAAATCCGATCTCTCCATGGGTTCATTCATTTTGTTTTGTGTTTCAGGTTTAATTTCTCTTAGGAATGATAAAAATAAATTATTGATTTTGATGAGGAAATTTTAAATCAAGACAAGGCAAAAAATGCAGGCGATGCAGGGCATCGGCGAGGCTTTTTAACGAAGTATTGGTTTAAAATTTTCCATTCTAAAATCGTAATGTTATTATTTTATCATTTCTTAAGCAATTCTTTCAGTTGAATAGAAAATTCAGAACCTTTTCCCGGAGAACCCGCAGGCTTGTAAGCTATTTTTCCTTCTTTATCTATTAGAATATAATGCGGATACTGGCGAACGTCATAGAGTTTGGCAATATCTGATTCAAATCCATATTCTGCATGTACATGTGTCATTTTATTAATGTCACTATGGTCCCTCACATATTGCTCCCAGTTGCGTTTATTTTTATCCAAATTTACATGAATAAATTCTAAATCTTTTCGATCCTTTCTAAAAGGTCCTCGCAGCAAATTAGGACAATTATGCAGGGAAGCCACACAAGGCGGACAGCCTGTTTCCCAAAATGCCAATAAAACCACCTTCCCTTTGAGATCACTGATTTTGAATTTCTTACCCCGGTGATCCACAAAATCAAAATCCGGTGCAGCTTTCCCCGGCTTTAGTCTTGAGGCTTTCTCATAGACATGAGTTATGACTTTTTTATATTCGTCAAAAGGGCAATTATTAATAAAATCCTGCGCTAGTACATCATTGATATTATTGGGATCTCCATATTGCAGCTGCGTATGCAGTTTCCTTGCTCTTAGGAAAAAGTCCACTTTTCCACCTGGCACAGGATATTCCTGTGGAAACTGGACAATGTACTGCTGGTTTGATTCCATTTTATTTTCTTTTACAAAATCGTAATATTGTTCTATAAAATATACGAAATAAGAACTATTCAGAGCTGCCTCATTTTCTAAATCCAGATTATTTATAAACTTATAATAATTCGCCGGGATGCGCATGGGGATTTCATCAATACCCTTTGCCACCGGATATTCCCATCGGTATAACATTCTATAATAAGCTGACCAATAATCAATTTCAGCTAACATATAATTCACAAACGTCTCGGATATAGCATTTTCTCTTTTAAAATTAAAAAAGAAATCCATTTTCTGGCTGGTCAAATCCATCATAAAGCGACTAAACGCCTCTGGATCTAACTTATACATTTTTTGTTTAATATAATCTTCAGTATATTTAGCAAACTCCTTGTCGAATAGTTTCATGAATTTGCTTTTGTTCACGGACTCCTCGCTTCCTTTAAAGGAAATTGATTCTGCGAAATTAGAAGCATCGAATTTCACTTCAATTTCATCACCCGGCTCTGCAAAAATCCGAACGGACTGACCATCATACCCAAAGACGACTTCCTTGGGGTCTAAAATTTTAAAGGGTGCTTTAAAATCTCCGGTAGCTTCTACCCCTGTCTGGAAACTTCCAACCTCTTGTGTAATCTGATCATAGAAGTAAGCCACTTCTACAAAATCAAATCGCTTTTTGGAATTGGTCAGTTTGCCATAGATTTTTGTATTTCCGTAACCCGGAGCATTTCGGAGTAATAACTTTTGCTTTTCTTTCAGTTCCTTTTCAGCCAAGGCATCTTCGATAGCTTTTTGGATAGCTGCTTCTTCCTCCTGCTTCTTGCGTTCTGCCTCAAGTTTCGCCTGCCTTTCTGCTTCTATTTCACCGAGTTTTTCCTCGTGGTATTTTTTTACACTTTCCGTTTTGTGATGTTCTCTTTCATAATGAAACCTTTCACTTTGATTCAAATCCCGGATGTGGCCTTGCTCTTTTTTCAGACGCGCTTCCTCAATTTGGCGGCGGCGTTCCTGCTCTTTGGCAATTTGCTGCATAGCCACTTCCTTTTTCAAACGCAATTGTTTTTCGGCATAAGTTTCCTGGTAAACCGGAGCAGGTGGTGGCGTTACCGCTCGGCTGGGCTGAGGCTTGGGTGCCGGCTTCGCCTCTGCAACAGGCGGATTGATAACTACAGGCTTGGTAGGAGCCGGGTTGACCACTACGGGTTGGGGGTCAGCTTTGACCGTTCCATTTTCCTTTGGGCTAACAACTTTAGTTGCTTCCTTTTTTTCTGCCTTGGCTATCACCTCTTTATTTTCCTTCGCAGCTTTTGCCTCTTTTTTTGCCTTTCTTTTTTTCTTTTTCTCTGCTTTGGCAAGAGCTGCTGCTTTTTTGGTTTCTTCCTTTTTCTTTGCTTTAGCCAGTGCTGCGGCTTCTTTT
>JAHDCK010000132.1:4393-11364 GCA_020629915.1 Saprospiraceae bacterium | reverse complement strand
ATCCATTTGATGTTGCTTCTACCGTGTAGGTGCCCGGTTGATTGACAACTATATCTCCTGTACCAATATAACCATTGGGGCCATACCATTCCATCTGGTCATAACTGTATTCAATAGTGGATAAGGTTGCACTCTCCCCCTGGCAAAGATTTAAAGTACATTGCCCGCTAAGCCATCCCGTTGTTGGGGTATAGTATTCGCAGGTTACCGGACAGCCCGGTGTGCCGTCGAGTACTACTGTCACTGGAGGAGAAAACGGACTGCCAGTGCTAGTGGGAAATTGCTCATATTGAAAAGCAGCAACTTCCACTGCGTAGGTTTCCCCTGGTTTTAAGTTTTTAAAATTGATAGAATTTTGATCTGAATATATTTCAGAATAACCACCTGACGATTGGTTGTAAAGCCTAATCGCATACCTTTCATCGGCTCCTGAAGTGGACTGCCAACTCAGCGTAAAGGAGTTGCTTGTTTTATCGCTGACCTGAAGGTTTGAAGGAACTTGATGAATTGGGGGAGTAGTTTCGGTGTAAATTAAAAAGTCCATAAAGCTGGAACTATTTGATCCATTAAATGCCCGGACATTTGCAAATTGACGAGGCGACGTCTGCAATCCAAGGTTCGTCAATGTAACAGATGTGCTTGGTGCAGGTACTGTTTCAACGGTCACAATGCCGGGAGAGATAGTACCATTCTCAACAACGATGGTATGTTTGATTGATACTTCATAATGTGTAGCTCCCGGTACCGGGTCCCAGTTCAGTGTTATATTGCCATTGGCCAAATCAATATTAGAGCCCCATAAGCGGTGAGGGTTTTTAATTGGCTGGGCCACATTGTTAATGACTTGGTTGATGCGGTGATTACAGACCGAACAAAGGTTGCCACCGTGTCGCATGAGACAATTTTCGGAGGGGAGATAAGTTCCGCTACCGGGTTCTGATTCTAAAATGTCAATATCGGGTTCATACAAGAGATCTTTCCACCGAACCGTTGCAGGGTTGTTATTGACCGTTTTGTTAAATGATTCTTTCCTTCCGTGGTAGTAGGCATCCTCCAGCCCCCCAATGGCATGTGCCAGTTCATGTTGTAAAACATATTTATAATAGTTAGTGTTTTGCTCCTCATTAGGTCTTCTTCTTCGGGATGTAGTAGCTCCCTTATAATTTATAGAGCCCCTTCCGCTTATGGAATGTGGGTCATTTACCAAAATCAGCACAACATCGGTAAAAGGGACGTATTCAGCTGCTACCCGTCTGGCTTTATACCAACTATAGTCATCTACAATATGCGCCCTGAAAGAATTTCGATAATAGACGTCAAAGATAGTATTCTTTATGCTTTCCGTCTGGATAGGATCATCCGGGCTTGGCATAAACACCTTCAAACTCATACCACTTTCCTGAGAAACTGTCCCAAGGGCATATACATTCATTTGTCCTTGTAAGGCAGCATAGGTTGGTAATTCATAGAAAGAATCCATAGCATCCTGGGCATCTGCGACAAAGGCACTCATCTCGCTTTGGGTATAGCCTTCTGCAACGATGGTAAGGGTATAAGTGGTTTCGGGGTCACCGTTTACCTGAAGAGGGGTCAGGGTGAAGTTTTGACTCCATCCATAAAATGAAAATAGGAAAGAGGCAATGAAAGTTAGTATTCTTATTGATTTCATAGATGCTGTTTTTAAAGTTTACAATGTTGTTTGAGTGACCGCGTTTTCGAAGAAGCCAAAAAAAGATCAGGATAATCTTCCTGATGAGTATTAACATCAGTTTCCGATTCTTGATTTGATAAATTAGACGACAAAGCAGAATTAGAAATTAACTGCCCAATTGAAATAAAAAAAAGGAAAAAGAGGATTAATGTAAATAGACTAATTACATTCATCGCTGGTGAATTATAAATTTTGGTTAAATAAAAAGGAGGGAATTAAAAAGGGGGATGAGTTATTTGAACAAAAGTAATTTAAACAAAAGCATATAATCAAGTGGAAAGAAAGGTCTTATACCGTTTGACGAAATGTTTATTTTTATTCTACATCAAAATGTGTAGTCGATGGTGTTAATTTTAAAATCTTTACAATATTTTTAGTACTAAGAATTGACAAATTTAAAGCTTATCAGATCAACATAAGCATTTTCGAAAAATACCACTTTAATACACTCTTCATTCAGCACTACTGTATCTCTAAAATTCATCCTTTTTATAAGCCATAATTGACCTGTCTGTTTCTTAAGAATTAGAGATGTATGATATAGGCATAAGAGTCTTTTCATGATTTCAGAAAAAAAAATCGAAAAAACTAACTTTGACTTTATCATTTACGTCTTTTGATGAGAATCAATAAATAAAGGGAATCGGTTCCATACCATATGCAGATAAGTGGAAAACTATTGAAAGCATGCCTTGACGGAGATCATTTAGCTCACATGAAGTTATATGAAGACTGTTTTCCATTTTTAATGAGTATCTGTATACGTTATACTTCCTCAAGAGATGAGGCTTTAGAATTCCTTAACACGGGCTTTTATAAAATATTAATTACGCTTGAAAAATACCAAGGAAAAGGAAGTTTCCCAGCTTGGATCAAAAGAATAATGATTAATTCTATCATTGATGAAATGCGGAGACAGAAAAAATACAAAAACCATATTTCCTTACTCGACAACACTGAGTTACAGTGGAAAATTGAATCTGATCAAGATTGGTTCAATGCTTCTTCAGTTACGGCAGAGGATATATACCGATTTATAGCCGAACTTCCACCACTTACCGCCAATGTTTTTAACCTTTTTGCTATTGATGGATATATGCATAAAGAAATTGCTAAAAAACTGGGAATTGGTTTAAGCGCCTCAAAATGGCATTATGCTACAGCTAAAAAAAAGTTACAGGACCAAATACTGGCCTTAATGAAGTCAAAAAAAATGTCGCTATTATGAAAAATAAAACTTCTTTCGAAGAATTTATCAAAGAAAAATTACAAGAGGAAAGTTTTCGCTATGATCCATCCTATTGGACTGTAGCACAAGAGCGGATTGCTGAACTAAAAGCAATAGATACTAAAAAACGTAAGTCTCGCAGAATATTCTGGATATTATTTTTCTTTTTGTTTTCTGGTATGCTGATTGGTATTGCCTGGTATAAGATGTCTGCCAGTAATCTTAAAAAGGTACAACAGAATACTCCTCTGCAAGCAACAAAATTATCTCCATCCAAAACCAGTGAAAAACCAAAGGACCATCTTGCAGAATCGAATTCAATTATTGATGATGATTCATTTTCAAATCGCAAACACCCAATTGCAAATAGTTCAAAAAATCAATCCAGTAATAATATTTCTACAAGTAATATAAGTATCCATAAAAAGAGTAAAAAAATGCCTTCATCAATTTCAAAAAAGAAGGGTATACAAAAACCATATTCGATATCAATCCATCCCAGAACAAAAAAAGATAAAAATATAAGCTTCCCGATTTCTACTCATAAACAATTTCAGCACCAATCTAACAGTGACAACAAAATTGAAACCTTTGACACAACTTCAACAAGTAGGTTTACAATAACTAAAGAGAAGGAAGATTTAACAATTTCAAAAATCAAAAAAACAGATCCCATAACCTTACTAAATACCAACACAATAAACCTAATCCCAAATGAGAATCCTATAATATCAGCAGATTTAAAAGTTGTAAATATTGAAAAAAAAGCTCCTAAGCCATTTGGTAATCCCTGGAATTTTTCTTCTTCCATATTATTTGGTACGGCGGCATTATCTTCTTCAAATCTAAAAAACTTTAATAATGTACAAATCGATTTTTTGGTCAACTACAAGCTTAGTCCTCGTTGGGAGATTTCAACAGGGCTAGGATATTCTTATTATCAAGGAAGTGTAGTTGCTGGCGGCCCTGAACAAGTCAGTTATGATTTTGTTACGAGGATAACTCGTTATGAGTGGAATTTAAAGAAAATACACTTTGTCCACATCCCCGTTCATACTACATTTTATGTTACACCCCGACACCAAATCATTACAGGATTGAATACAGCCTATCGAATAAAGACATCTGGCGATTTAAGTCAATATCAGCGCAGCAGTATTAGTGAAGAGACACTATCCAATTCTAAAAATAATGTCGATTACGGATCAGTAATACCTACTGTGAATCTACAACTAAACTTAGGGTATGGGTATCGAATGAATTCCGAAACTACAATCGGACTTAGTTACGTATATGGTCTACAAGATTTTATCGATAATGAATTTTCAGGCATTACGGAGAACGAACGAACTTCATTCTTAGGTATGTTTTTAAAATATAGTTTCAATTAAAAATAATGCGAAAATACTTTTTATTCTTTTTATTAATACTTACGGCTTGTTCTCCTGAACCGCTACCAGTACCAATGACGGGAGAACCACTATTTAAAATTTCGGGAACTATTGATTCAGAAAATTTTTCCTATACTGCCGGAGTGAATGATTATTACATGGATAGTTCTTTTGAAAAAGACACTAGCAAAATTTTCACTTTTAGTGGAGCATTCAAAAAAACAAATTGCACTAATTGTACAGAAGAATTAAGCATTAATATTCGGGATCGAAAGACTATGGAACCCGGAAACAACTTCGTTCGTGACTTAAGTTTCCAGACTGGATTTTTAAATATCGAAGAAAAAAAATCTACTCCCATTTTTGACAAGCAACTTCACCAACTTGAAAATTCAAATTTCAATCCTCCTGACAATTTGGAATATACCTGGGTGTTTAATAATGTAGATACCACAAGGATATCTAATCCTATTTTTCGATTTCCGGATACTATTGATCAGACGATTCAGCTAATTGTCAAGGATTTATCAAATAATTGTACGGATGTGTGGGAACAAGGTGTACAGTTTTTTGAATCGCAATGTTCTTTTTTACACTTTAGCTATGATAATTATCCAACCGGAGATGTTGAATTTATTCTCCCTTTTCCAGATGGAATAGTTAACTCTAGTTGGGATTTTGGTGATAACACTTCAGGGCAATACGGTAATGAAACCATTATTTTCCATGATTATTCGAGTCCGGGTACTTATATAGTATGTGTTGACTTAGAATTAATCAATGGATGTTCGATTAATTATTGTTCTAAAATAAATTCTCATGAAGGTGTAAATTGTGCAGCAGGCTTTAATTATATCGCTTTGCTTTCTTTTTCGCAATTTTCTTTTTCAACAGTTGCTTTCGAATGGATTTCGGCTGAAGGCAAAATGTACTCTTCGTTAGCTACAGATCTTACACAAGCTGATGATAATTTTTTTGAAATCATTGAAGTTAGCCCATTTGAGGAAAATCTTGAAGGAGAGAAAACCATGAAAATTACAGCGAGAGCGAAAGTAACTCTTTTTAATATCGACGACACAAGTGATGCTATTATTTTAGAAACAGAAGAATTGATTTTTGCGGCAGCCTATCCTGATTTATAATTCAAAAAAATTTTAAGCAAAAGAGAGCATCCAGTACTTTCAACAACTCTGGCATAAATGTCATTGTTTTACAAACAAGAACAATTATTAAACACAAAAGAACCTCCATTAAAAATCTTTAGTGCATTGAAGAATAATTAATTGTTTTTTATACTCAAACTCCCTTAACCAGGACTTGTGATTTATTCATAAGTCCTTCATTTTATTTAAAGAAGCTCCATTCCAAACCCGATATCTCAAAGAACTAACTCCGGATAAAAAATATGAAAAGAGATTTCTAAAATAATTTTAAATCAGTGCAAGGGCAACAACATATGCAGTTAATGCCAACAATCAAAAAACAGGATTCTTCAATAGGTATAATGAAAGTATTACAACTAAAGTGAAAGAGCGTTTCGAAGGAATCCCTCCCTTATTAATAATTTTGAATTAAAAATTTAGCGTATGTATTATTCTTATTCGAAAATAAGAATTAATAATATGAGATTTAGATTTTGTTCTAGGCGAAGCTCTTTTTGGAATGCATAGCTACAGCTATGAACAAGAAAAAAGTTGAAGCAGTTGAATTATCGTCCCTCTTTATTTTTTTTGATTTGGAAAACTAACTTTCTTCATCTTTATATACGTCTTGTGGCAGATTTTAGATTTGATTGTTATTTACTTTTCCAAATTATCAAAAGAATTAACTATGAACTTGAAAATTTTTCCTTTCCTTGTATTATGTTGTATACCGCTTATACTTACCTCTCAAAATTATGATTATCCCTATGGGGTTAAGAAAAAACATTTTCCAAATGAGATATGTGCTTATGAAAAGTGTATGAATCATGCAAAACAACAAAACCCCAATCTCAATGAAATTTTAAAACAAAATAATAAAACAATTTCTGATTGGATTAAACAAAGAAAAACGGCTTTTGCCAACGAAGCAGAAAGCAATAACCTTTTTACTACGACTACTATACCTGTTGTTGTTCATTTAGTATATAAAAACGATAACGAGACCATAAGTGACGAAGAAGTGATTGAAATAGTTGAAAGTTTATCTATAGACTTTCATCATTTAAATGATGATGCAGGAAATGCTCCTCAACCTTTTTTTGATATAGCAGCAGATGTAGAAATAGACTTTTGTCTGGCTCAACGTGACCCAAATGGTTTGCCTACTAATGGAATTATAAGAACAATAACGGATGTAGATTTCTTTTCCTTTGATGATGCCATTAAGTTTGATACTCAAGGTGGGAAAAACATTTGGGATGCGTCGAAATATCTGAACATATGGATCGGTAAATTAATACCTGGCTTAGGAGGTTATGCTTTTATCCCCGGCGCTGCTACTCCTGAGATTGATGGCGTAGTCGTATCTGCTGAGTTTTTACAAAACCCTGATTTTCAGAACAAGGGTCATCGAGTATTGGTACATGAGATCGGACATTGGTTTAACCTTGAGCATGTTTTTGGCTTAGGCCCCTGCGATCAAGATGGAGATTTTGTCG
>JAHDCK010000132.1:0-4293 GCA_020629915.1 Saprospiraceae bacterium | reverse complement strand
TACAATTAACCCCAAGTCAAGGATGCCCAGATATTTACCCTTACTTACCACAATCGGATATTGATTTGGCTCAATTCATTGAAGATCAATTTGAGATAACTTGCCTATACGATTCGCTGGGGCATAATTATACCAATTATATGGACTATACCGAGCCCCAATGCATGAATATGTTTACAGAAGGGCAAAAACTACGTATGCAGGCAGCACTCAATACCCAAAGGACTGGATTGCTGACTTCCAGTGGATGTATACCTCCAATTAATTTACCTGTTTTAGAAGCTAAATTAGAAACCTTGCTTTCCCCGACCGGGGAGATTTGTCCAAGCGAAGTTAATGCACTTGTTTATGTTAGAAACCTGGGACAAAATGAAATTAACAGCCTGAGTTTTGAAGGAGAGCTTAATGGACAAAATTTTAATTTTGACTGGACAGGAAGTCTATTGACAGGAGCAGCCGAAGTCATCGAAATCCCTACACTTATACAGGCTATTCCAGGAAACAACAACATAAGCATAAATATTATCCATGTAAATGGAACAACAGATGCAGATAATTCCAATAATCAAGAAACAGGATCCTTTAATATATATAACGGCAACTATATGACTATGTTGGAAGAGGGTTTTGAAGGAACGTTTCCTCCCCAAGGATGGTCATATCAAAGTAGCGGTACGAATGGTACCGATTGGATAAAATCCAATAGTGCTGCTGCTTCGGGTAATTCTTCCATGAAGGGGGATAACTGGGGATCTCCTGCCATCATTTTGGGTCCTGATTTTAATTACATTTATCTTCCTCGAATTGATTTAGAAGGTGCATCCAATCCGGTAATTTCTTTCGACCTGGCTTATAAGTTAACCATTTTTGCCAATCCTGATCTTACAGAATTTAATGCTGATTTTGGAGATCTAATGGCAATTGAAGTTTCCACAGATTGCGGAACTACTTTCCAAAGTATTTTTAATGAATCCGGAGAAGGATTAGCAACTGTTTTAGATACTATTATTGTTCCTGATGGACAACCAGGCCCAGCTTTAAATGAACATACTATAGAAGCCAACGACTGGAATAACATCCAACTCAGCCTTGCTGATTATATTGGTGAAAAAATAATTATTCGGTTTTTAAATGTTGGGATAAGTCAACCTATCTATGTAGATAATATCAATTTGATAGCGAGCCAAGTGCTAACATCAGATTTTCAGGTCTTAAATGAACAAACCATCTGTGTAGGAGGAGAGGTTGATTATGATTTCACAGGCTTTGGTGCTACTACCTATTCGTGGACTTTTGAAGGAGGTACACCACAAAGTTCTACGGAAGAAAACCCAATAATAACATACAATCAATCTGGGGTATATAACGTAACGCTTACTGTTTCTGATGGTACGGATCAAACTACTACAACTCAAACTGACTATATTACAGTACTTACTCAACCAACGGCAGTAATCTCACAAAATAACTCTGCCACTTCAATAACATCTAATGATGGAAGTATTCAGGCAGAAGTTTTTGATGGTGTAGCGCCATATACCTTTGAATTGCTCCCTGATAATATCATTAACACTTCAGGTCTTTTCGATAATCTACCCATCGGCGATTATTCTGTTGCCATTTACAATGATGATGCTCAATGTTTTGTAGAGATTCCTTTTTCTATTGATGTGATTTTATCAAATAATAATCTGGAAGAAGAACTGGCTCAAATTAGTATTAGTCCTAATCCTGGTAAAGATCAGTTTAACCTTGTTTTCAGTAATCCTTTTACCGAAGCTGTAGAACTTTCTTTACTTAATGTATTAGGTCAGCAATTGCGATCTGAATTCGTTGAAGCAGGTCAGGCTTATCAAGATTCCTGGGATGTTTCCTCTTTAAGTTCAGGAATCTATTTCTTAAAAGTGAAGATTAAAAATCAGACTGGAGCCAAAAAAATTATAATACACAAATAAAATATAATCAACATGATAAAACTAACCTATAAATATGTCTTGAGTATAGTAATTTTTTGTTTCTTAATACCACCAAATTATATCAAGGCTCAACACAATTCCTTCTGCGGATGGGATCGTACTTTTCAGGTTCATCATTCAAAATCTGCTGACAATATACAATTTGTCAATACGAAAAATATAAATTCAGCGATTACCAATATAGCAATGACGAATGATATAGTATATCTAAATACTGTTGTACATGTTCTCCATACCAATTCGGATATGGGTACGATTGACGATGCATTTGTCAATAACCTGATTGAAGAAGCTAATAAAATTCTCCGTAAAGAAATAGATACCAATCTTATAATTCCTGAGTTACAATCCATTGCGGCCAATTCAAATATTCAACTTTGTCTGGCTAGTACTGACCCTTCAGGCAGTCCCACTACCGGTATTTTATACCCAAATATAAATGTCCAGAGCTTTAGTGTTGATCCTTTTTTCGCCAATGAACCCGTAAAAACAGATAGTTTGGGAGGTGCTTCACCCTGGAACACCAATCAGTACTTTAATATTTGGATCGCACAAATGGATGGTCAAGGTGTAGCCACAAACTATGGTATACCAGATTCTTCTTATCTTCCTTTAGGGCCAATAACTGCGAATTTACTTAACGACTATCCTGTTAGGGGAGTAGTTATTGATACTGATATATTTACTTTCGGATCACCAAGTCCATCTGAAGGTGTACTGGCACATGAAATTGGTCATGCTCTTGGCCTTTTACATACTCATGGTGACCCTATGCCAGGTCAGGAATGTAATATTGATGACCAGATCAATGATACTCCACTATGTGGATTTTCCATGGATTTATGTGGCACTGTATCTAATACTTGTACGGAACCTGTAAACGACCATCCGGATAATCTTTCCAATATTATGTATTATGAATGTGCAGTAATGATTACAGAGCAACAAGGAAGCAGAATGTATGAAAATCTTACCACATTAGGACCAACAGGTATTTTCTCAACTGCTTGCGGAGCGGTTCAACTGACTGCTAATTTCACTACCAGCAATGCGCAATCCATTTGTGTAGACGGAGAAGTAGATTTTGACTTTACAGGCTCAGGGGCAAATTCCTGGGAATGGATTTTTGAAGGAGGTAGCCCCTCAAGTTCCACAGATGAAAATCCGATAGTCACTTATACTCAGGCCGGGGTATACGATGTAACACTTACCGTATCGAATGGAACAGATCAAAGCACAAATACCCTAAGCGATTATATTACTGTTCTTCCCCAGCCTACAGCCGAGATTATCCAAAACAATCCAGCTTCATCTGCATCAAGTAATGACGGTAGTATACAAGTAGAAGTTTTCGATGGATTTGATCCTTATACTTATGAGCTATTACCTGATAATCTTACGAATACGACTGGTTTTTTCGACAATTTGCCTACCGGCGAATATTCTGTAGCCATTTATAACGATGATGCGCAATGTTTTGTTGAGATTCCTTTTTCTATCGATGTGGTTACAACTTCATATAATCTCGAAAAAAAATTAAATCAAATCAGAATTGCTCCTAACCCTGGTAAAGGTCAATATGTAATAACATTTAGTGATCCTTTTATTGATGAGGTAGAACTATCTTTAATCAATACATTAGGGCAGCAGCTAAAATCAGAAATAGTGGAGGCAAATCAGGTTTATCAGCATTCTTGGGATGTTTCCTTCCTGAGCACAGGAGTATATTTTTTAAAAGTAAAGATTGGAAATCAAATCGGAGCTAAAAAAGTTATTATACGTAAATAAAAATGAAAAAATTACTAAGCAATAGGACAAAAGTAATCTAGCATTTAATGCAACAAAACCCTCAGGGTTTAATGTTTTGAAAAATCTCGAATTTTATATTTGTTTCGTGCTTTTTTTTTCAGAAACCCTGAGGGTTTATCTATGAATTAAACTACTGATTTTCTTGTGTCGCATTACTTAAGTATTTAAGAAAAATTAATTCTGTATTTAGAACCGATTTATTTAAAATGAAAAAAAATCACTGCCACGCGATTGCTTAGAAGAATAGGCTTCAAATGTTAACAAAAAAATTTCAAACTCCTCTTCCGTCAGATTCGTTATTGGTTAACTTTAGAACGGGGGCTATTGGATGTTTTTTCACACAATAAAGTAATATCCTTAAATTCCTATTTTTACTCTTACGAACTTTTTCGTGACAACCTTTATATTTTACAATATTTTTGTATTCTGAATTGACAAGCCTAATTATTAAAATCAATAAGAACATCCATCGAACAAGCAGGATCAAGCGAATCAAGGACAGTAAAGT
>JAHDCK010000131.1 GCA_020629915.1 Saprospiraceae bacterium | reverse complement strand
AATGAGGTGAAGGATTTGAGAGCATGTTTAAAATTCCATTAATCGGCTACAAGCCGCAAATTTTATTCTGGACTTCGTTAAATTTTTCGTCGGATTGCCCGCATCCGACTGCAAAATTTGCCTCTTCCAAAATAAAATTTGAAGGCTTTCTCTCAATCATGAAAATTTAAACATGCTCTGAGATTGATCCCATTTTCCTACCCAAAACCAGATTTTATGGTTTTTTTAGAGTTTGAAAAACCGTTGGAAAGCTTGTACGAGCAATTGGAAACCATTTCTAAAGTGGGAGAGAAAGGCGATGTCAATGTGGACGAAGCCATCAACGAATTGCAAGCGAAAATCAAGAATAAACGGGAAGAAATTTATCACAACCTTAGCGGTTGGCAAAAAGTACAATTGTCCCGACATCCCAATCGGCCCTTCTCCTTGTATTATATCAAAAATATGTGCGACCAATTTGTAGAGTTGCACGGAGATCGGAATTTTGGTGATGACAAAGCTATAATTGGAGGCCTTGGCAGCATAGGCGGGCAAACGATTATGTTTATTGGTCATCAAAAAGGGGTCAACACGAAAATGCGACAGTACCGCAATTTTGGTATGGCTAATCCGGAAGGTTATCGCAAAGCATTGCGGCTAATGAAAATGGCCGAGCGTTTTAATTATCCCGTGGTTTGTCTGATTGACACGCCTGGTGCTTATCCAGGTTTGGAAGCAGAAGAACGGGGACAGGCTGAAGCTATTGCCCGCAATCTCTTTGAAATGGCCCAATTGAAAGTGCCAATTGTTTGTGTGGTTATTGGAGAAGGAGCCTCAGGTGGAGCCTTGGGAATCGGACTGGGGGACCGGATTTTTATGTTGGAAAATACCTGGTACTCCGTCATCTCTCCGGAATCCTGCTCTTCCATTTTATGGCGTAGTTGGGATCACAAGGAAGAGGCGGCCGAGGCTTTGAAGCTGACAGCTGAACACATGTACAAATTTGGCTTAATAGACGGAATTGTGAAAGAACCGCTAGGTGGGGCACATACCTTCCCGGATGAAACGGTCGTTATACTTAAACAACATTTGATAAACCAAATTCAGGAACTCCGCTCTCTTCCCGTAGAGCAACTCATCGAAAATCGAATTGAAAAGTTTTCACAGATGGGTGAGTTTGATGAATAATTTTTTTGTGAACCTCAAAAAAGCTACTTATTAGACTTGTTTCGCCAAAGCAAATTCTGCTGCAAGTGGCAAAATTTTAATTTGAACTGCGTTAAATTTTTCGCTGGATTGCCAGCATCCGACTACAAAATTTGCCTTGTTCAAAATAAAATTTGCTCACT
This sequence comes from Saprospiraceae bacterium, assembly GCA_020629915.1. Taxonomy (GTDB): domain Bacteria; phylum Bacteroidota; class Bacteroidia; order Chitinophagales; family Saprospiraceae; genus JAHDCK01. Next base: position 10,093 of record JAHDCK010000131.1, on the reverse strand, counting down.
TTCGCTAAAAAAGCCTCCGGCGTAACACGTCTATTAGAAAAATGACCCTAAAACCTGATCTCAAATCCCCATTATTTTTTCATTAATATTTAGCTAATGGATTTTTTCAGGGACTTAAAAAACAAATTAACCTCTTACTTTTTAAAAAAACGCATCTTAAGTTTTGGCAAGCGAAAAGACCCCATCGGTTTAGCAAAAGCTCAAACCATTGGAATCGTATTTGATGCTACCGAACAACTCAATCAGGATGCCGTAACGAATTATGCCAATGCTTTGAAGAATAATGGCAAAAAAGTCAAGCTTTTAGCATTTATTGATAGTGATAAAGAATACAATAGTTTTATTTTTAATTATTTTAATAAAAAAAATATAAACTGGTTGGGAATTCCAAAAGGGCAGGAAGTAGAGAAATTCTTATTCAACGAATATGATATTTTAATGAATTTGAACTCGGGGAAAGAAATTCCTCTGCAATTTGTTACTGCAGAATCAAAAGCCGGCCTGAGAGTCGGGCCCGTAACGGAACATTCTGAATTATACGATTTAATGATCGATACTAAGGATAACCAAAACTTATCTAATTTCATCGGGCAGGTGGATTATCTGTTAAAAACGATAGAATAATTATATGAAAAAATTGCGTGGAACAGGTGTGGCTCTGGTGACGCCTTTCAGAAATGGAAGGGTAGATTTCGGCGGGCTGGAAAAAGTGGTGAATCATGTTATCTCCGGAGGTGTGGAATTTGTCGTACCTTTAGGTACCACAGGAGAAACACCCGTGCTTTCGGATGCTGAGAAAAAAGATATATTAGAATGCGTAATATCAGCTGTGGGCAAGCGGGTGCCGATCGTAGCCGGGTTTGGTGGAAATAATACACAGAAAATTATTGAGGATATAAAAAATTTTCATTTCAAAGGCATTTCTGCGATCCTTTCCTCTGCTCCCAATTACAATAAACCCACACAAGAGGGAATTTATCAACACTACAAAGCTATCGGAGAAGTTGCTCCTGTTCCGGTCATTATTTATAATGTACCTTCTCGCACGGGTAAAAACGTTCTGGCAGAAACAACACTTCGGTTGGCTCATTCTGACGGCCCCTTTGTTGCCGTCAAGGAGGCTTCCGGAAATCTGGAACAGTGCATGAAAATTGAAAATGAGAAGCCGGATTCTTTTTTACTTCTGTCAGGCGATGATAATTTTACCTTGCCTTTATTATCCTTCGGAGGGGATGGCGTAATTTCTGTTGTTGCAAATGCTTTTCCGCGTTTGTACTCTGATATGGTCAGAGCCGGACTGAAAGGTGACTTTAAAAAAGCAAAAACATTGCATTTTAAATTATTTGAAATAACTAAATTACTCTTCGTTGAAAATAATCCGGCGGGAGTTAAAGGTGTTTTAAATATATTGGATATTTGTTCAGATGAAGTGCGCCTGCCACTTGTGAAACTCACCCGCAAGACAAAGCGTTTATTGGAAGAACAGGTTAAGGAGATTTTGGTAGTTTAGTTTGTATGGTTTATTTTAGAATATAATAAATGTCGTTTCCACTTCTTCCGAAATCTTTTTTCCTTCGTTCCGATGTGGTAAAAATTAGCAAAGACCTGTTGGGTAAAATCCTTGTCACTCAATTCAATAATCAAATTACTGCCGGCAAAATTGTAGAAACAGAAGCTTACCGAGCACCTGATGATCAGGCTTGCCACGCCAAAAATAATCGACGAACCCCCAGAACAGAAACCATGTTTCTGGAAGGGGGTATTGCTTATGTTTATATATGTTATGGCATTCATCACTTGTTTAATGTAATCACCGCACCTGAAAATATGGCACACGCCGTTTTGATTCGAGCGTTAGAACCACTTGAAGGAGTAGAGGTTATGATGGAAAGAAGAGGTTTGAAAAAAGCTGAATCCAAATTGACAGCAGGGCCGGGGAGCTTATCCGTTGCTTTAGGTATTAACAAAAAACATAATGGATTTTCTTTGATTTCAAGAAAGCAACAAGTCTGGATAGAAGACCGGGGAATTAAAGTTCCGGATAAAAATATCATTGCCAGTACAAGGGTAGGGGTAGAGTCCGCAGGAGAAAGTGCCTTGCTGCCCTGGCGGTTTCGCATAGCGGATTCTAAATGGACGAGTCCCGCGAAATAGAGCGTTTTATTCTTAGAAAAAGAAATAATTTATATAAATCAAAATAGCGGATATTGGGGTTGCTAGAGCAGAGGTTTTTATGTAATAAGTTTTTTATATTTTTTAAAATAAAATAAACCAATCCTTCCAATCCTGTTTTTTCCAGTCGAGCTACGGTCAATAGTAGTTTATTTTGATGGGTGAATGCCTGATCCGTTTTTAGCTTTCTCTGTATGTATACTAAGTTTTCAATACTCGCTTCTGTCTTTTCTAAAAATATGTTCGATTCATCCAGACCCAAATGAATAAGAGGATTATCTATGTGAAAAACAGGAATATTTGCTTTTTGTAAGGCATGACCCAGCAGAGTATCTTCATGACCGTACTGAGTTATACTTTCGTCAAAACGAATTTTATTAAATATATTTTTTTTAATTAAAAAATTAAATCCGGAGAAAGAACGATTAGGGAATTGTTGCCGTTGCTCGGCAGGGATTGCTTCCCGCTGCTGGCCGTAAGTCCAACGCAGAATGTATTTGGATTCAGGTAGGCTGTTCTCGTATGCTGTACCACCACATATTACATCCGCTTTTTGTTTATAGTTAAAATATTTTTTTAAAAAATCATTTCGCATCACTTTGGCATCTCCATCTATAAATAATAAGTAGTTATATTTCGCATATTTTAAAAAAAGATTTCTAATAGCAGATCTCCCGGTATTTTTAGTCAGTTCCTTATAAAGAACATGAGGCAGGGCTTGAACTTCCCGATTGAGTTTTTGAAAAGAAAAATCAGAAGCATCATCCAGTACGATAATTTCAAAGGACTCTTGTTCTAATCCCAAATCGTGTAGGGTTTGTATTAAATCACGAGCATCCACATTATAAACCGGAATACAAATAGATAGCATCCTAAGAAGTTTGTTTCAGGTAGAGCTGGGCATACCGAGCCACGTATTTTCCTAAAATATCAAACTCGAGATTAACCGAATCTCCTTGTTTAATATTTTTAAATGTCGTATGATTAAAAGTATAAGGAATAATAGCAACCGAGAAGGTATTTAAAGTAGGTTGAACGACAGTCAGGCTGACTCCGTTGACACTGACCGAACCTTTATCTACCAAAACAAAATCCTTCGAGGCAGGATATTCAAAGTGAAAATGCCAGCTTCCATCAAGGGAGTCAATCTTTGTACAGATGCCTGTTAAGTCAATATGTCCTTGTACAATATGTCCATCCAGGCGGGCATTGGCCATCATGGCTCTTTCAAGATTTACAATATTGCCTTCAGTAAGTTGGCCGAGGTTGGTGCGGTGAAGGGTTTCGGAGATAGCGGTTACTGTATGGCTGATTTCATCGCATTTTACCACCGTCAGGCAAACGCCATTGTGGGATACACTCTGGTCAATTTTTAACTCCCTGGAGATAGGGGACTCAAAAGTAAAGTGTATATTTTCGCCTTCGCGTTCCGCTTTTTTTAGAACGCCCATTGCTTCTATTATTCCTGTAAACATAGTTCAAAGCTACGGATTATTTTTCTAAAAAAGCACTTACAAACCGAACCCAGTTTTCCTTTTCATTTTTCAAATAATTTTCATGCCCTGACCTTTCTAATATATGTAATTCTTTTGAAGTACTGATATTTTTAAATATATTTTGAATTTCTTCCTCGGAAACGCGCTGGTCCAATCGACCGTGCAAGAGCAGAGTAGGAGAAGAAATGGCTTGGGCATAATCGACAGGGCGGTGGCGATAGGGATTAAATCCATTTTGAAGACCACCATAAAATAAAAGCAAATGCGCCATTGGAAAGGAAGGTAGATTCATGGCTTCAAACCGGGTTTTGGTTGTCCTGACCATTGTGCTGAAAGGACATTCAAGAATGATTTTATCTGGTTGTATTTTATAATCCTGAAAAGCTTTCATTATAGCAACAGCCCCCATAGAAGGACCAAAAATAACAACAGGCTGGTCAGGAAATCTATTTTTTATATATTCAAATGATTCTTTTACATCCTTACTTTCTTTATAACCTACTGTCGTTTGATATCCTTCTGAGCCTCCGCTCCCCATAAAATCCATGGCCAAAGTAGAGAATCCCAATTCATTAAATTCATCGGAATAATTGATAATTCCCGATTTACTACTGCCATATCCATGAAATAAAATGACTGTGCCTTTTGAAGAATCTACCTCTACCAACCAGCCTTCCAGTTTTTCATGACTTTGGATGGAAACGGTTTCAAATGCCCGACTGGGTTTAGAATGATTGCTCGGCTTCGGCAAACTAACTCCCCAAAATAAAGTACTGATTTTTTCACCCAAAGAAAGATGTTCCGGCTTTTTGGTTTTTTTTATATCTTTTGTCTTAAAATGTGTAAACTGGTAAGCATGGTTACATGCAATTACATTACAGAAAAGGACTGCTAATAAAATAATATATTTAATTATTCTGAAAATACGTCTCATGTTTTTTTAACAGTGAAGAGTGGACAGTGAAGAGTGGACAGTGAAGAGTGGACAGTGAAGAGTGAAAAATTTTACACTCTTCACTCTTAACTCCTCACTCCTCACTCCTCACTCTCCACTAAAAAATCACTTCCCGCGAATGAGATGGATATAGCCATTTAATATTTCTTCCTGGGCTACCGGGCCGGACAAGCGCCGCTCCACCACCTGGCAAATGTAGTAATAAACTCCTTCTGCCAAATCCTGATCCTGTAGATTTTTCCCCTCCCAGTTAATATTTGGGTCCTGGGTTTGATAAACCAAACCACCCCATCTATTGTAAATTTTTATATCAATACTTTCTATAAAACGATAAGGGAAGGGGATGAAAAGATCATTCGCTCCGTCTCCGTTTGGCGTAAATACATTAGGTAAAGTATATATAGGACAATTATCTACGCATATAATTTCACTAAAGACAGATTCATTGGCAAAAGAATCCACAGAGGTGACGGCATAGCAACCCGCAATAGAATTTTCCAGAGCATGAAAGAAACTGGTATTAGTGGGACCCTCTACCGAACCCACCTGTGTGAATTCTCCTCCTTCCGTTGGAGCAAAATAAATATTATAAGAAATGACATCATCTGTATCCGGACATTCTATATTTGGATTTTGCCATGTTAATATATTTAAAAAATCACTTTGAGGAACCTGATCTCCGGCTGTGCTACACTGATTTTCTACATCGAATCCCTGCTGGGGCGGACAAGGCGGAATGGTATCAATTGGAACACCACAGGCTTCCTGAGATCGGTTGATAATAATCTGAGGCAATTCAGGAATACTGAATTCTCCAAATCCTTTGACGTAATAACAATATTCTTTTCCATTCACCAGACCTTCATCAGAAAAGGTGTAGAATGGGGTGACGCCAATAGAATCAAACATGGAAGTATTTTCATTTAATCTATATACAATAAATTCCTTATTGCTCCAGGGGACATTTTCTGCCCAGTTTAGAATATTTGTATTATCAGTAGAAGCAATAGATAGAAAAATTGAAGAGGCTTCGCTGTTTTCACCAAGCGAGACATCATTGGCAACAAAAAATTCAACATAGTAATTGTAAGGCCCGGCGAGGGTGTTCAATCCGGTATCTGTAAAAGTGGTGTCATTAGCACCGCTAAAAGTCGGACTGGCAGGAGAGGTGTAAATCAGTGTCGGATTCCCCGGACTAAATCCATCCGAACGATAAAGCTTATAAACATAAGGCCCCGGATTTTGAAGGGTATCCAAATCTTCTACGGAAGGTTTTATCCAGGCGACATCAATGATTCCATTAGATACATCAGTAGTGACAACATCGGCCAGCGACATCAGGGGAATGTCCCGGTTGAGTTGTACGCATATTTCATTAGACGCAAGACTTTCTATAAAATTATAATATATAACTTCATTCCCCACTTGTTGGTTTTGAGCAAAATTGGCAACCACCCGATAACAATAAAATCGTCCCCGCTCCAGATCTGCATCCTCAAAGGTGTACCGATTATTCTCCACCTGAAAATCCGTAGTGTAATCGGCAATTAAAGTATACCCGTCCAAGCCAGGATTACAGGTATCAATGGGGAACGGACTACTTCCTTCCCTTCGATACACACTAAACCCTATGAAAAAATTATCCATAACATCCTCGCAGAAATACGGTTTCTCCCAGGATAAATCTACAACTCCATTCCCAACTTCAGCTTGCAAATCCTCCGGTGGGGGCCCGACAACTTTAATGCGCAGGGTTCTCAAAGTAGACAAACCGATCGGTTCTCCATTGTCGTCTGTTTCAAAAAAGTCCCTTGCTTTAAATACAACTGAATAATAATTATTTAAAATATGCTCACATTTGGTGTCCCAGGTAAAACGCCCCGTAACTGGTTGGTCATTAAATCCAACTGGCACATCAAAAACAGCTGGTTCAAAATCCAGTTGAAGCGGGCCACCAAGAGCAGTTAGTTCCACTTGCTGGGCCGGAATATCCGGATCAGTTGCAATGACCTCAAAATCGAGGGATTGTCCGGCGATGATACAAGTATCCTGGATGGTTTCAATTTTTGGAGGGAGGTTATCGCCCTCCTTAATCGTAATTTGCATATCGCGGATGATTCGGCTGATTTCCTGTCCGTTTCTGTATTCTACGATCCAAAACGCCACATTGTATTCTCCCGGTGTTTGTGGGGTGATCCACTTTAAATCTCCGGTCGTTTCGCTGAGCGTCAGTTGAAATCCATTATTGCCTGCTACTTGAAGAGGATTGAGGTAGACTTCAATAGGCGTTCCCGGTCCCTGAAAGGGCGTTGTAAAATGATAAGCAATACTATCGCCTTCTTCATCAAAGACATTGGGATTATGAATAAAAATTTGATTGGTATAGCCAATATCAATGGGAGGTTGCAACAGTAAGGGGGAATTATTAGCTCCGACAAACTGTGATAAAATTTTTAATTCTGTAACTAAATGAAAGGGTACCTGATCGGAAGCAGGGGGATTCACATTTAGGATGCCTGCATTTCGATTGGGGTCAGTTACGGATAAAATATAAGTGGATTGTCCCGGGAAAGTATGTGTGGCAATATATTGATTAAATTTAATGTCATTGGCCAAAGGGACTTCCACATCTCTTTTTATCCATTCCGAGGTGCCGTCTCCCCATTCGATTTCAAGGCTATCCCTGTCTGCCGGGACACTACTCGTTTTGGTATAAGTGGTAATCGTGACCTCAAAGGTAAGGGCGCCCAGTTGCTTAAAAGTAATCTCACCAGCCCGGTTGTGGGTTGCCTGAAGTGTGGTAAGTGAAAACAATACAAATAAAAAGGGTAGAATATAAAATTTCTTCATGTAATGAAGGCGTTTAAATCAAAAAAAGAGAAATGAGAGCGGGTCATATTTCATGTTCCTAAAATATAAATAATTACCGCAAAAATAAAGCCTCATGGTAAACAAAACGCTCAATTTGGCTTAAAGTTGTTTGGAATATTTTATAAAAGTCAATAGGCGACGAATAAAAAAAACCTGTTTCGGGATTCCAAAACAGGCTTTTTAGTTTTTTATATATAAATAATTATTTTGATACAATTACTTTCTCCACCGTAAAATGATCGCCCGAACGTACTTTTATAAAATAAATACCATTGGTTAAATCATTTAATTCCAGCGTTTCCTGTTGTTTTTGAATTTGATTTAAAACAGCCGATTTTACCATTTTACCCTGATAATCAAAGATTTCAATACTGACTTCTTTTTGTATTGCTTCAAAATTTAAATCCAGTGTAATCTGCTCGGAAGCAGGATTTGGAAAAACGCGAACAAAGGCATCAAAATTGATCTCCGTAGCATTGGTTGGATGGATACTTTTTATATTTATATCATCCATTTGCAAAACGTATTTATCCGCATCACTGTAACAATGCCAGACGAAATACAAATCTGAATCTGCCGAAGCCACCAATGGCGTCGTAAATTTTTTATACCCCGGATAAGCATTATCGACTACACCAAAATCTTCCAGCCATTGGATATTGCTTGAATTTGGAGAAGCCGAAACCCCAAAACGCATTTTTTCATCATACGTAATTCCACCCGAAGAAGCCGCAGCATACCAAAAAGAAACTTCGTAGTATTCATCCTGCTCTACGGTAACACAAGGAGAAAACAGGTAGTCATCTGCTCCGGTTGTTCCGTTTTCATTCCAGTAATACATGACAAAGTTGTTTCCATTTCTAGGGCCATAACCTCCATTGTCGCCAGTTCCCACACGCCAGGAGTTGGGTTCTGTATTGCCATTATTATTATAAGTATCTCCGTTGGTGTTTTCCGTCGTCCAACCGTCGAGGTTTTCATTGGGTTCAAATCCCATAACGATTTCATTCGACAGTAAGTCAATACAACCGGCTGTACTTCCGCTACACGCCGCTACAGAATTATTTTTCAGAGAGGCTCGACTGGCGAAACCCAGATTTCCGGCAGTTCCATTCAGTACGGCGTGCATGACGTTTTTCTGTCCGGTAGAAAAAACATTCATACAAACATCATCCACATAATCCATGAAATTATTAAACATATCAGAGGAGCCGCAGGAGGTTTGTGTACCGGAAGGACATCCAAAATACCAACTGGCAGAATTAGGTGTATCTGACACGCCATCATCCGAGGAGCATCCAATTGGCGTTCCGTTAGAATTATTTTCTCCCCACATATGTTGCAAACCCAAATAATGACCAATTTCGTGCGTCGCTGTTCTACCCCGAACCGAACCGTATCGACCAAACGCCGGATAGTGCACCACCAGCCCGTCATTGGTAGAACCAACAAACTGAGGTGTAGGTAAGAAGGCGTAGCCCAAAACCAAACCTCCCGCTTGGGGATCTTCCGGCATATCCAAAGTATAAATATTTAAATATCTGGTAGGGTCCCAGGCAATTCCCGGTTTTACATTGATTTCTATATCAGAAATGCTATTAAAATTGGTCAACTGATGACGGGTAATTCCGGTCGTTGTATTTCCGCTCGGATCGACTTTAGCCAGACAAAACTCAATTTCCGGATCAGCGGCTACACCCAGAAAAGGGCCGGGCGTTTGGTTGGCATCTGGGTTTAAGCGTCTAAAATCTTCATTCAGCACATCCAACTGAGAATTGATACGGGCAACAGAAAGGTTGCGCCCTGAACCGATAGATTCTCCGGAGTGAATTACGTGAACGACAACGGGAATCGTGATGACTGCTCCCGATAAATTTTGCTGTACCGGAATTTCAGATAAAACCTCAATAGCTTCCATCCATTCCGCAGTTTCCTGCTTGTGATTGGGGAAAAGCTGATCCATGACAGCATCCATTTGCCCGACACCACACTTGTGATTTTGAGCCTGGACACTCAGTGTTACAAATAAAAAAAACAGGGTAAAACGAAAAACTTTCATATTCGTGATAATTTTAGAATGTATGGAATGGTATTTTTTAGATGAAAAATGAGGGGTTAGGTAACAAAAAATACAAAATAAAGGTTAAAGATAGAACAGGTTTATGGTAATTTGGTAAAATGGCAACAATTTTGACGGCACAAAGATGGTTCCAAGGTTGCGTTTTTTAACATTCTATATTAGAATCTGTTAATTTGTTTACTTTTGTGGGATTAGCCCATATAAGAAAACGCTTGAAAACAGGATTTTATTACATATTATAATAATATTTGTGTATGTTTAAAATCTTTTATGGGGTTTATTGGTTTTAAAAAATTAATCGACAATTATGCCTACCCGCACCCCTAACCCCTAAAGGGGAAGTCCCACCCGCAATCAAATGGTGGGGAGGGGTTCCCTTTAGGGGTCAGGGGTAAATAGAGCAAAAAAAGTCCGGTGGTTAATTATTTAGCTTCAATAAACTCTTTGGAATATAAACTATTTTAAGATAAGTAACCGGCCACAATAATCTTTAAAATACTTTGAACGATTTTTTAATTT
>JAHDCK010000540.1 GCA_020629915.1 Saprospiraceae bacterium | reverse complement strand
TGGGTGTAGGATGGAATGATTTGCAGGGCAATCACATCTCCAAATTTTCTGGCTAGCAATAACTGGGCAGCGTAAGAAAACCGATGCGCTGTTTTAGTAAAATTATTTAAGGCTTCGGGATTATCTGAAGCGCTCATCGTGGAAACGGAAGATACCCCAACAAAGGCCATCGATAAAGGCATTTTGCCTTCTTTATCCTGGCTCAAAAACCGGTATTTGATGTTGCCATTGAGGTTTTGGCGAAGTGGACCGCCGCCTTTTGTTCTGCATAAACCAATCGTAATCAAATCCGTCAGACCATACTCCGCCCCAATCGTAATATCGCGAGCAGATTCCAACCCATAAAAAGTACTCCAGCCTCCGGCATTCCCCAATAAATCCCCAAAGCGGTGACCAATGCGGATGTCTAATTTTCTTTTTTGAAGCGTTTCTACGGAGTGCGTATTGATGACGCGGGTGGATTTGAAGGTGCGGATTTGACCTTCTAATATAAAAGGCAATGCAATGAATATTATTAGAATTTTTTTCATGATATTTTGGTGTTATGGGTCTTTATGATTTCATTTGACTTCTATGGTTGAAATCTGCCATTTTTCCGAAAAATGGCAGATTTAACAAAAAGGCAATAATGATAATCGGCCAAATGAAATCATATACCCGTGGTATTATTCTCTTTTATAATCATTTTCTATCCAGCAGCGAATGAGTTCTAACTGAGCCGGAGTCAAACTATCCGGTTGCGTAATGGGATCTTCTACGTAGTAAGGCGGCATTCCCTCTGTAGAATCTTCTGCCAGGAAAATCACCCGGTTTTCAAATTCTCCATTGAGTAAATATTCCTCCAGTCCTTGAAAGGAACGCATATCTCCGGGGCCACAATTTCCTCCTTGCCCGTCATGGCAGCAGGAGTAAGTACAATTATTATCAATAATCGGTTTGATGTGAACTTCGTAAGTCGGCAAGACATCGCAATCGGAAGGCTCCGGTAGTTTATCGGAGGTACAGCTATTCAGGATTAATAAAATGAACAGAAAGAAAAAGTAGTGGCGCATTTGGTTTTTGATTGTAATATAACCGTTTTTGGAAATAAACTAAACCAAACTTGTAGTTTCATTGTATAGTTGCTAAAAGGATTACTTTTTTAAATTCAAACCTCTTATTTTTGTCAAAAATAAAAAGATATGTATCCACCAGAATTAACGGCTCCAATGGCCAAAGAACTCAACGATAATGGTTTTCAAAGTTTGACTACAGCCGCAGATGTAGAAACATTGCTCAGTCAAAAGGAAGGCACGGTTTTTATCGTCGTCAATTCCGTTTGCGGATGTGCGGCGGCCAACGCCCGGCCCGGAGCAATGAAAGCCGTAGAAAATGCGGCTAACAAACCGGATAATCTCGTAACTGTTTTTGCGGGAGTGGACAAAGATGCGGTGAACAAAGCACGGGAGTTTTTCCTGCCCTATCCGCCTTCCTCTCCTTGTATGGGTTTATTTAAAAACGGGCAACTGGTTCATTTTTTAGAGCGTCGTCATATCGAAGGAGCTTCTGCGGATTTGATTGCCGAAAATATGAAAGTGGCTTTTGATCATCATTGTGCCTAAGGCAATAAACAAAAAATTTTATCAATTGTATCGCAGACTTATTGGTTTTAAAAAATTAACCGCCGAAAATAAATCCTGCTTGTTGCTAGTGTCAGGTGGGACACCTGACACGAAAACGTTTTTCCCGTCAGGTGTCCCACCTGACGGTTACAGGGCACAACGCTTGGTAAAAAATTCGGCGGTTAATTATTTAAGTTCAATTAAGCAGGTAATCAAA
>JAHDCK010000539.1 GCA_020629915.1 Saprospiraceae bacterium | reverse complement strand
CCGGAACTTGCGAATATGGGCAATATAGCCACTTAATTTTTTACCAGACTATTGTATGATCAAATTTGTTTATTTCATTATTACAACTAAATAAACAAAAACAACATAAAACCCAATATTTATACATATTTTCAATATGTAACATAACCTTTATTTTGATTTAGGTTTTAAAACAATACTCCGGTAAAAAATAAAGAGATAGAAGGTCCATTGTGGACTTCAAAAATTAGACATGCTCTAAATAAATAGAAAAAGAAAAATTAAAATCAAGCGACCTCCACCATCAAGGATTCGGAAGAAAGAGCCGCACCAATAATACCCGCATGATTGCGTAAGCTAGCCGGAATTATTTTTGAGTTGATATTAAAATGATGACCGTAACTTTCAAAATGCTTGCTGATCCCTCCGCCTAAAATGATACAGTCAGGGTACAAAATCCGTTCAATATATTGAAGATAATCATTGAAGGATTTAGCCCAATCCTCCTTGGATTTTTCGGCCTTCTTCCGGGCAGCATTTGAAAAAACGTGTTCTGCGAGTTTGTCTTTATAATGTATATGTCCAAATTCAGTATTGGGTATCAGCTTTCCATCCAAAAAATAAGCACTACCAATCCCGGTACCAATCGTCAGCATCAACACTTTTCCCTTCCTCAAACTTTTATCGCCAAATCGAATCTCAGCCAACCCGGCTGCATCTGCATCATTGACGACTTTCACAGGTAAATTGATAGCTTTAGAAAATTCTTTTTCGACAGGATAATTGATAAATCCTTTATCAATATTTGATGCAGTGAGGGAATAGCCTTTTTCGATGATGGCCGGAAATCCTATTCCCACCGCTCCTTTCCATTGAAAATGCTGAACCACTTCCCTAAGCACCTGGGTCACTTTCCTGGGAGTGGCAGGTTGTGGTGTAGGGATTCTAAAACGCTCCGTAACGAGCTGTCCGGTAGAAAGATCGACAATCGCACCTTTCATTCCGGTGCCTCCAATATCAATTCCTAAAATAGTTTTTTGTCTCATGGTTTGCTATACATCTGCTACAAAAATAACACATTTCCATAGAAAGCGTAAAAATTACAATAAGTATCTTAAGTTTTGACCATATTTTGAAGGTTCTAAGACAAAAATCAATCCAACCACGCCCTCAATTGGTCCATATCCTGAAACAATTTCCCGGCTACCCGATAGCGGGATTCTACCAAAGAAGGCGAAGTCAGGGCATTTTCCCGAACTACACACCAGGGCGAGCGTCCGCTGGCATGGATAAATTCTTTGCGCTGGCCTTCCAGAAGTAAAAATCCGGTATGCGTATCTAGTCCGACGATGTACAACCCGTCTCCCGTAGCCCGGATGCCTTTTAAAAATTGCTTGATATTTTTGTTAGAATACCGCTGGATGTCCTTGGGTTTGACCAATGCCTGGATCATTTTTTCGGAGGGCAGTTTCGCCAATCCCACCCGATCCAGTTTGAATCCCAAATCTTCCATGACTGTCGTCACGAAATAACCACAGGCAATTTTTCCTTTGCCCGGAGTCGTGGAGGTTCCGTAAAAATTGTATTTCGTTCCGAGCCAGTAAGGGAAGATCTGCTCGTCTGTTATTTGTATTAGAAATTTTGGAATCTTTTTGAGCCAGGCGAGTTTTTGCGGATAAGTTTCTGTTGCATTGACTTGTTTTTTATAAAACTTTTTTTTATTTAAAATTTCACCTAACTCCTGATTGTATTTTTCGGGGGTATAATAAAAGCGATGATAACCAGGCAAGAGATATTTTTGTTGGGTGGTATAAAAATAGCCCGCTGTTATCAGAGCGAGA
>JAHDCK010000130.1 GCA_020629915.1 Saprospiraceae bacterium | reverse complement strand
CTGCAAGGCGTTTTGATTTTTTATATAAAATTTATTTTGTTTTTATTAGCTTTCCGCCTTCCATTTGTCCGGGCGTTTCTATCAAATATTGATACACACCAATTGGCAAACCAGAAACATCCAGTGTCTTTCGTTCACCCGGCATTTGCTCCCAGGATTCCCGTAGCATTTCCCGGCCATTGATATCCAAAAGCAAAATAGTCATATTTATTTTTTTATCTACATCGAATTCAAAATGAACATCCGTCTTCATGGGATTGGGATAAATTTCTACCAAAACACCACCTTGTTCTAATACAATTACATTAGAATATTCATAACTCCCATCAAAATCATATAATTTCAATCTATAATAGGTTTTGCGATTTGGATTTTTGTCAGTAAAAGTATAAGCGCGTTTTTCAAGGGATTCTCCAGCGGCTTTTACAGTTGTTATTTTTTTATAATTAAAACCATCTGCACTGCTTTCTAACTCAAAGCGATCCGTACTGGTTTCCATCAGGGTCGTCCAGGTGAGTTGATTTTCTTTCCCCTTGACTTCTCCTTGTAGTTCCATTCCTTCCGCCGCTAAAATCTCCGGCGTCATAAACGAAACGGCATTGCAAATTAAATCCGACTTTGTCGTTGCATCCAAAACCGATTCTATCGGAAATCCAAAATAAACCACACCAAAAGCTCCGTCAAAAGCAACTCCGGCACCATCACCAGTTCCGCCGCTGTAATTAACCACTACAGCAGAGCCGCCAGAGGTTCCCAACCGATCCGGATATTCTGCATCGAAATAACAAACGGTGTTGTCATCAAACTGCCCGCTCACCCCATCATAAATATCTCCACCGACTCCGGCAAAATTATAAGAACCTGAATCATCCCCCAGGTAAGTCGCCTTTAAATAATTATTATAAAAAGTAAGATTGGCATTGGCAGAACCGGCCCGACCAATATCCCATCCGATCTCCGCACCGGAAATGATCAAATGCCCGCCACTGGTCAGGTAAGTTTGTAACAGCGTTTGCTCCGTTCCATCCAAAGAGCGATCCACCGTAGATTCCTCTCCGGTGTACCAATCAATACCAACGTAATTTGTCAACGTTACATCGCCCTGGATAACTGCCTCATTACTCGCCCCGTCAAAGGATACATCACAGCCTTCAAATGCCTGGGCATGTTCTACCATATAATCATAACTATTCATGCGTTCTATAAACAAGCGACGCAAATCCGTCAATACCGCACTAGAAGTTTTGCGGACAGCACCCGCCCGATCCAGGCGGTCAAATCCATCGACAATTAAAAATGGAACCGCAAAACCCGTAGCAGGTGTTCTGGCGGCAACCGTTGCTGTTGGGAAGGATTCTCCTCCGGCATTCGTAGCAGAAACCCGGAAGTAATATGTTGTACTCGGATTCAATCCGGTAAAGGTGTAGGAGGTTCCACTCACCGCAATTCCATCCTGAAAACCCCGACCGTGTGTACTCAAATAAACGCGATAACCCGAAGCGGCATCCGCCCCTCCACAATCCGCACCAGAGGGCGCATTCCAATTCAGGGTAATAGAACCCGTCGCTGAGTTGACCGCTGAAAGATGGGTTGGTGGTTCCGGTAAATAGGTCGCCGGAGAACCATCCCGGTCATTAAAAAATTTAACGATACCCTGGTAAATTCCCCTTGCTGCCAGATTTCTAAAATAAGGTGTCGTGAGGGCTTCGGCATCCTGAGCATTATCATGAAAGGCAACTTCAACAAGGCAGCCCGGCATCGTACTCAGTTCCCGTACTTCACCAAAGTTGGCTGTATTTGTTCCTCTGTCTTGCCAGGAATTATCCCAGCAACCTTTTATATTATTGATCAATTCACTTTGAACAAATCCCTGTAAGTCATAACTGCCCGGAGTGGGATCGGTATCGTGGGCATAAGTTACTGTTCCTCTGGCAGACCCATTGAAGGCATTGGTATGCCAGGAAATGTAAACGGCATTGGCTTGTTCCTGTGCCGTTCCCTTGGCCAATTCCCACTCAGCGTAGTGTGGGCGAATCGTCACGTCGCTCCGGCAAGTCGGGTAATTTTGGTAGGGCGCATACATTCGGGCGCATTCCTCGAAGCGAGGTTTGTAAGTCGGGCCCGTTCCTTCTGAGCAATCCAAAATACTTCTGGCCGATCCTGCTGCGCCATTATTTCCACCCCCAAAACGAACAGCATCTGCGATGACAACCTGACTGCCATCTGCACTTGAATTGATGAGTTTTACATTTCCGGCAGCACCTGCTTCAAAGTAAAATCTTCCGAGGTAAACCCATGTCTCTCCATGAACTTCCTGATTGATGGAAACGGTCGTTGTTCCTCCGGCGTGGGTGACTTCATATCGGGCATCGCTCGTTCTATCTGAAAAAGCTTTATATAAAACAGAAACCCAATACCATCCTTTGGCTGGAATCGTCGGGGTCCAGGTAGCGGTGGAAGTCGCTCCGCCAGTCGTAGTGGAAGCATAGCGATAACCATTAGCTCCATTCACTTGCCCGGTGGCTGGATCATAACCCGTATTGGAAGTCGTTGTCCAGGTGCCGGTTTCTGCATAACCGGGTTCGCTGTTATCTACGATGACTTCGTTTTCATTGACATCTCTTTCCCGGACCATCCAAACGTTGGCTCCGGCATTTATCAAATAGTTTAATAAATAATAATTAATTCCTTCAACAGAACCGAAGTCCTCTACCATATCATTGGTTTCTCCTCGCTGAGTGGTAAATCCTCCGGTGGAGGTATAATACAACCATCCATGACCGGGGCTCAGCCAAACAGTTTTACCGGAAAGAGAACCGGAGGAGTGGGTCTGGCTGGTATGTGGATAACTCCGTTCATTTGAGCCGATGATTTCCGGTGCGCCATCGCCGTTGTCGGGGAAGCGGGGGAAGGTGCGGGGTGGTTCGTGGGTATAACTTTCCAATGGAACGAAATTGCCCTGTTCATTTTGAGCGCGCAGGGCGAATTTTTTTAAGTCCAAATTTTGCGGCAAAGCATTGAAAAAAGTCAGATATATTTCTTCAAAATGCGAATCGTCATATTGGTTATTCAAATAATCAAACGGAAGGTTGAGAAAAATGGTGATTTCTTTTCCATTGATTTCTGTGTGATGAAGGGTGGCTTCCTCTGGCAATTCCGGGTGCGGATGGCCATGACTGTGATCGTGGGGATGTGTTTTTAAGTGTTCAATATGTTCGCGAAGAACTTCTTCGGCGATGGTGTTTTTTTCGGCATCCGTAAAAGACTGACTAAAGGCTACCTGAAAAAAGAAGAGAAGGGTTAGGAGGGTAAAAGTAGGTTTCATAGTGTGGTGTTTTGGTTAATTCAGTCTGTTAAAATAATGAAAACCCTGCAAAACGCAAAAAACGAAGGTCTTTTTTGGCCTTCGTTTTTTTTAAGTAGGGGTAGAAAACTACAATTCCTCCAAAAGAGCTTTGGCATCTTCCTCATAAAATCCGCCTTTAAGTTCGGAGAGATCCATAAGGTATTGGCGGGCGAGATCTGGTTCATTTTGCCGGAGGCAGGTAAGCGCGAGATACCAGGTTGCTTCTTCAAAGCGTTTTTCATCGTTGAAGCGGACAAGGGCAAGATTGGTGCGGGCGTTTTCGTATTGGTTGGTTTCCAGGTAAGCCATTCCGGCATAAAACAAGGCGCGGGTATTTTCGGGTTCGGTTTTTAGCTGATCATTAAAATAGAGCAAACTTTCCTCATATTTTTCTAAATCATACAATTTTAACCCTTGTTTTATTTTTTCCGGAAAATCTGTTTGGTTTTCTTCTCCGCGCATGGTGAGCAATTCTGTATTTTCAAAAGATTGAAAATTAGAAGTGAAGAGCCGTTGCGGATTTGTTTTATCCCAATAAAAATAAAGGGAAGCCGGAACGAGAAATAAAAGCAGTCCGGCGGCAATACGGGAATACCAATTAATTTTGCGAACGGGAGCGGGGGATTCCATCCCCGGAACGGAGGGGATTTCTTCATCGGGAGCCAACGCCTCCAAGCCTTCCAGTGCATCAGCACAAAAAGGGCAATCAATAATATGCGCTTCCACTCGCCGGAGTTGAGCCGCATTTAATCCACTTCCATTATTGTATGCCCGGATTTCTTTTTCCGTGAGGCATTTTGTTTTTTGAAACCAATTCATTAGCGATATATTATTCGCTGACAAGTAATTGTTTCAGGTGCATTCGCAAATTTCTCTTTCCGTTTTGTAAATAGCTTTTAATCATTTTTGGGGTATACCCTGTTACATTTTGAATGTCCTGGTAAGTCAACTTTTTATAAAAAAATAATTCCAAACATTGCCTTTGTTCCTTCTTTAGTTGGTCCAAAGCCTGGATGAGCAAGTTGTTTTCCAGATGTTCTCTATATAATAGACGCTCAAACTCTTCAATTTCCACAAAATTTTCCTGTCTTTTTTCCCAAATTTCGTGTTCTTCTTCGTGAATGCGTTCTCTTTGGGTTTTTCTAAGGATAGAAATGGCCTCATTTCGGACTAAAGAGTACAGCCAGGATTTGAAATTTGAAATTGTGCTACCATCCAGACGGCTACCTAGTTTTTCAAAAATATCCATCATGAGATCCTCGCTGTCGGCCTTATTATCCAGATATTTCATACTTACCCCAAAGACGAGATGGCGATAACGACGATAGAGTTCCGCCAGGATGTTTTGGCTGGGTTGCTTTTGATATTGCCGGACAAGTTTTTCGTCGGATTGGTTTTGCAGAATATTTTTACTGGCTCTGGAGAACATTCTACTAAATTACAAAAACAATAGAAAGGAGAAAGTAATTTATTTATTTTTTTTAAATAAAATAAAAGCGTTGAATTTTAATTATATATCTAAAAATCTATTGTAGAAAAAATCATATCCAGGTTTTGCATATACGGTCGCTTTTCTTTTCCCTGAGCCATTACGAATCCATTTACTAAAATTATATTATTATTATCCTTGTCCAATATTACATAAGCCAGAAATGGTCCTCCCATAAAGTCATTGACTAATTCCCAGATGCCCCGCCCTTCTACTGCAAAAGCACCAGCTTTATTTTTTTGTTCGTAGAATACAGGCAGATCCCAATTATTGACCCGCATATATGATCCCTCCAGTTCGCTTCGTACATATTTTTTTCCAAGCGTATCTATTAGTGATTTTAAATACTCATTCTTCAATTGCTTTTCTGATGTATATTTTTCTTTATAAATCATAATGTTGCTAATCAACTCCCTGTCATCCATTCGCAACCAAAGCGCATTATCCTCGTGCAGCACCTCTGTATATCCATTAGGTATTTTAATATTCATATTAAAGCTATCCAAAATACGCTTATTATGTCCATCATTCAGCCCCCGGAGGAAAGTTCGGTTTTTGATAAATCCCTGGTCAATTTCCCACATTTTTTCTGTTATGGATGGAAAACCTCTTTTTATAATGGAAGCCAGTTGTTCATCAGAGTGCGCAAAAATGTAAAAAACCGTTTGGTTAGAAGCCCATCGATCCCGTCCGATGATTGTACCATAAGTTGGATCATCTTTTGCCCGTTGGACATTTTCTTCCCCTATAGTTTGACGGATGATATTACTCGTAGCCGAAGTTTTGTCATTTAGATTTCCCAAAAAAACAAGCACCCGCATTTCCCTTCTGATGTCCGTCAGCTTATCCGGTGCAAACTGGGCGACATCAAAAAGTGGTTCTGGCTGGGGCAATATCGGGTAAGGCCCCTGAAAGAAATAACGAAAGGTATCCCCTACCATACCTTCCCAAAGGGTATTGTCCGCAATGACGGTCATCTGGCTCACGCTACCGATGGAGCCGGGTTTTATGGAAGGAGGAGATAAGCAGGATTGCCAGAAAGATACAACGGCAAAAAGCAAAAAATAAATTAATATACTTTTTTTATTAAAACGGGAATGACGATTCAAGGTAGTGCAGTTTTTATGTGATAAAAAGAATGGCGGAGGGAATTTCCCAACGCGTTTCACAAAGACAGATGCAAAGGTAGGGATTTTTGGCGTTTGGAAATTTGAAGAAATGTGGATTTTTGCTGTTATAATAGTATCAAAATTTAATCTGTCACTTGGAAACCCTTCATAAAACCCTTATTTTTGCCGGAACTTACTTTGCAAATGATATGTTAATGTACATATCTGGTTCCATAGCTCAGTTGGTTAGAGCATCTGACTCATAATCAGAGGGTCCAAGGTTCGAGCCCTTGTGGAACCACAACCCTCCGCCCACAAGCGGAAACTAAAGGCATACCTGGTCGCATTCAGCACCGGATATGCCTTTTTTTGTACTCGTTTTGTACTAAACTTTATTTTCCTTTCAATTTTCGTGGAATTTGAAAACGGAACTCGGTGCCTTTTCCTTCTTCGGAAGATTCTACCCATATTGCACCGTTGTGATTTTCTATGATGATTTTACAAATAGCCAATCCAACTCCGGTACCTGAAAACTCCTTCGCATGGTGTAACCTTTTAAACAATCCAAAGATTTTTTCCTGATGATTTTTGCTGATACCTATTCCATTATCTCTGATGCTGAACAAATGATAATCAGACAGAGCAGTATATTTTATATCAATAATTTTAATTTCTGAATGATTGTATTTGATTCCGTTTTCTATTATTCTAAAAAATAACTGTTCTAACTGAGTCCGTTCTCCTGTGATTTGTTGTGGTAAATTATTAGGGATATTAATTTGAATATTCTGTCCTTCCTTGGCCCATAAAATATTTAACTTAGTTTGTTCTAATATAATCCGGACTTCAAAATTTTCTACTACAAATTCCTCTTTGTCATATTTAAAAAAATCAAGCACGTCATCCAGAATCCTGTCCATCCGCAAAGCACTTCCCATGATCCGATCCAGATAATTTTTCGCATCACTATTTCCCTCAACATTTTCTTTTAACAGAAATGAAAAAGAACCGATTCCCCGCAGTGGTGTTTTTAAATCATGGGAGGCGGCATATAAAAACTGTTTTTGGCGTTCGCTTTTAAATTGCAGCTGAAGGTTGAGTTGCCGGAGGTTTTTGTTGATATAATCTCTTCTTCCCATGACCAGAAGATATACAAGGAAGACAATAAAAATACTCAACAGAAATATGGCAATATTTACTTCTGTATGTGGCTGAAAATAATAGCTAATCAGGATTAGCACCGCGCTAAACAGATAAAAGGAAAACATTTCCCAATTGGAGCGATAAATGATCCCAATTCCGGCAAGTGTTAAAAATAAGCCCATGGAATAATCCGGGGAAAATTGATTCACATGAACGACCCAAACTATCCAGCCTACGGTAAAAGCATTGCCAATATAACAGGGCAATGCCAGGTATTCTCTTACAGATTTCCTAAAAAAAGTGAGGATTAAAAGGACTGCCCAACACATTGAGATAACGCCTCTATGCCACATAAAATCAATGGCGTGCTCCGAATAATTTAACAGGAAGAGCCCGTAAACCGGAAGGAAAAAAGCCATCATTACAATAAACAGGCGATAGATGAGGATTTCATTTTCATCCAGTTTGAAATAAGTATGCATGGATAAAAGATTTTAGGTTTAACCAAAAAAATTAAACATTCTACAAGTAAAATATAAAAAAGAGTGCCAAGATTTTAAATTATGGTGAAGTATTTGGTTGAGTTATTAGCTTTCCTTTTTCCTGTTTTCAGCCTGACTTTTAGAACCCAAAATGATTTATTGCTTCATAAAATTCCGACGCAAATCAGATAATGCCGCAGCTTTGATAAACTGCAATTGCTCGGGCGTAAAATCGTAGGGCTTGAGATAACAGGGTTTGTAATAGGCCATAAAATTGGAAATAATGGGCTTGTACTCCCCTTCCTGACCCTCGTCGTAGTAACCCAGCATTTCGCATTTGGAATAATTGACATAGACTTCGTACAGTGGCCCCGGATCAGCTGGCGTATCACAAACCTGATCACCGGTCTCCCTGCATTTTTCTCCGGAGATCAGTTCCTTTCCAAACGCTGCCGATTCAAAGGTGTGATACAATCCAAAAAAATGTCCAAACTCGTGTACGACAATTTTGTTGTCCTCCAGGTCAAATTTGCTAATTACTACATTGTTCGTTTTTCTGGATAAAATATAGGAAAATCCCCCGGTGCGACTACAGGAAATGACATTGTTATTCGTTTCGCATAAAATTTCATTATAATTAAAAACATACAAACTAATTGTATCTTTTAGGTCGTGTTCTTCTGAAAATTTATTATATAATTCGTAATCTTTTTTTTGTAAATCTTCAATTTCAAAAGTCGAGGGAATCAGATCAATAGAGGTGATGTAAAACTGAATATCGGCCGCATCAAAAGCCTTGTTTAAAATATCTACTGTTCGGCGAATAGAAATCTCTGTAATATTTGAATCCGGTTCGGGTTTTTGTACCACGCCGATGCGCAAAGGAAAAATAATTTTTCCATCTGTACTATTTTCGATTTTGTTGTTTTTCATTTGGAGACAAACCAGTTCGTGATTCTCCCTTTCATCTCCGGCCACATCGCATTCCGCGGTACATACTCCGGTTTTTTGCGGCCCTTTACAGGCTAGAATAAAAATGAAAATCCCAACAATGATTAGCCCTTTCTTCATAATGTGGGATAAGTTAAGGTTTTTTGGGAAAATTTGGTTTACCTCCCAAGCAAAACAAAAACCTTTTAAAACTAATTCAGAATTAACTTACCTGATTCTATTGTCTCTTTGTTTTTAGTTATATTAAAATAATACATTCTACTTGTCCAGTTCTTGCGCACAATTTCAAATTGTCCTTTGGTATTGGATCACCCCTTTGAATAGCATGTATTTTTATTTAATTATTTTCTTCAAAATCTACTTGATTATTTAATAACCGATTCCCAAAGTATACTTCAAAACCCAAAAAACGATAGGAGCAATTTGCAACTTATCTGAAACAAAAACTCCAATCCCCATAACACACCCACAACAAATATATAAAAAAAGAAGTGATGGGGATTTTGATTTTTGGAACCATTAAGAGATGAAGATTCATATATGTTTTCGCCACAACCATTCTTTTCCCATGGAAATCGCTCCCTCATCTAAAATGAAAGCAACAAAAAATTACCGTGCAGCGAAACAAGCGCCTCTTCTTATTGTTTCGTTTGTAATTTCCTTCATTTAAGATTTCATTTTTATGTACCAACCCTGGATGACAACTGTTATGCGCGCTGCTGCCTTATATAATATACTTTGGGGAGCATGGGTTATTTTATTTCCCCTTTCTTTTTTTCATCTCACTGGCATGGAAGAACCCATTCACCCCATGATCTGGCAGGGGATGGGGATGGTCATTGGAGTGTATGGTTTGGGATATTGGTGGGCAGCTACCGATCCTGTCAAACACTGGCCGATAGTTGCCGTAGGGTTTTTAGGGAAAATATTTGGTCCGCTCGGCTTTGTTTTCAACTACCTCAACGGTGCTGTTCCGGCATCTTTTGCCTATACCTTAATTACCAATGATTTTATTTGGTGGATTCCTTTTTTTCTGATTCTGAATGAAGCCAGAAAAAAAGACTGGGCACTTTAAGTACAGGTGAATCTTAGATTCGAAAATGTTTTTATAAAATGGCTGTTCTACAATAAACGTTATTTTTTTAGAGCAACAGAAATAAAGCAAAAAGAAAAGGACTTTCCAGAAAGTTATTCCGAAAAGTCCTGTTTCGTTGACCCACTAGAGTTACAATCATTTGTTTTTATTTTCATAATTATCTGAAAAACAAGTAGTTAAATTTTTGGAATTTACCACAATTTGATTTACTTTTGCTGTAATTGACAACCAAAACGACATCCAAATTATGCCAAAAGTCAGATTTAATTTGCGCAATAAAACTAAGCCTACAACATTAATTCTACTTATCTTCAGATATAATAATTCAAGGTTTGTTTATTCTTCTCAGCTCAAAATACCACCAAAAGACTGGAATTTAAAAACTCAAAGAATAAAATCTTCTTTTGATTTGTGGAAAAGCTATAATAGCATCCTGGATTTACTTGAAAAAACGACTACTCTTGAATATAATAAAGGTATTGATAATCGCAAGCTCGTTACTCATGGAGAGTTAAAACTCGTTTTAGACAAGTGCTTGCTGAAAGATCAGAAAATCAATAGTATTGAATTTAATCTTTTAGACTTCTTTGAAAAATTCATTGAGGAAAGACGTGAAAATCCAAAATATGTCCTTGGAACAATTAAAAAGTATGTCTCGACCAGGAATAAAATAAAGGAATACTGCAAAACAAAACGCATCAAAAAACTCTACTTTGAGGATATCAATATGGATTTTTTCTATGAGTTTACGGACTGGATGTACGATAAAAAATATTCTATCAATTATGTCGATAGCGTGATCCGCATCTTGAAATCTGTCATGAATGATGCCGTAGATCGGGGTCTGACGACTTCTGTTAAATTTCGGAACAAACGCTTTTCTATTACGACACATGAATCAGAAAACATATACCTGAACCTAAAAGAACTTAAACTTTTATATGACTTAGAATTAAATGCGAAGTTGAGCAAGGCCAGAGATTGGTTTTTGATAGGATGCTATACCGGGCTACGGTTTTCGGATTGGCACAGCGTCTGCCCGGAGAATGTTATCAATGTGCAGGGCAAAGAAGTGCTGCATATCAAAATGAGAAAGACTAAAAATAATGTCATCATTCCTTTGCATCCGGTTGTCAAATCTATTTTTGAAAAATATGATAATCAACTACCTAAATTGCCTTCTATGCAAAAGGTCAATGATTATATCAAGGAAGTGGGATTGAAAGCGGGGCTGGTAGAAACGGTTTTTGTTACCAATTCTCAGGGAGGAAAAATCCGGCAGGACACCAAAATGAAGTACCAGCGAATTTGTACGCACACCGCTCGACGGTCTTTTGCGACCAATGCTTTTAAAGCTGGAATGCCCGCCATTTCCATTATGAAAATAACCGGGCATCGTACCGAGGCGGCGTTTTTAAAATATATAAAAATTAGCCTGGAAGAGAATGCCGTGCTTATGGCGGACAATCCCTTTTTTCAAAAACAGTAGTTATATTCTTTGCTTCTCCCACTCAAGTCCATTAAGCAATTCCTCTTTCTTATATCTTGCAGTACGGCCAATGTAATACTTTTTTATATAACCTTTCTTTGTATATTGTCGAATAGTCTCCGGAGTAACCCCCAACAACTTTGCAGCATCCGCTCTTGATACATACTCTGTATCTCGTCCTTTAAATTTTTTAAATGCCTCCTCCACCTCAGTAGAAACAATTCCTTTCAATATTTCCTCCAGCTTTTCTATTTCTATTATAACTACACTCATAATATTTTATTTTTATAATAAATAAATTATTTTATCTTTAAAATCTCCCCCACCACCTCCTGATATTTCCGAACAATAAACTGCTCCATATCCTGCAAAAATTGGCGACTAATGCCCTCCTGCCGATAATGCTTGGTGGACA
>JAHDCK010000129.1:5673-11559 GCA_020629915.1 Saprospiraceae bacterium | reverse complement strand
ATTCATGTATTTTTATTGTATTTGTTTAAATTATTTTATTAAAAATTTGACTGCAGTTATTTTTTTAAACTCAATAAGCCTGCGATACAAATCAAGTTTATTTTGCAAAATCATATACTTTTATATAATCTACGATAAATTGCTGAGGCCAGATCGTTTCGTCTACTCCTTTTGCTCCGCCCCAGTTTCCACCAACGGCGAGATTGAGGATGAGGTGAAATTTTTGGTCAAAAGGCCACTCCGCAAATCTATCTTTTTTCTTGTAAAAAGTATGGTAAGGTTTATTATCCACTGACCAGATGATCCTGTCCGGGTACCATTCAATGGCATAAACGTGAAATTCTTTTTCGGCGGTGGGAACGAATATTTTTCCGCCGTCCTGTGTACCTAGCATGTGGTTGAATGCTTTGGTATGCACTGTTCCGAAAATAGAATCAGGATTGTAGCCAACGTGTTCCATGAGATCGATCTCTCCACTGTTGGGCCAGCCTCCGTATTTATTTTCGGTGGGGAGTAGCCATATTGCCGGCCATGTTCCTCTACCGGATGGCAGCTTCGCCCGTACTTCTATTTTACCATAACGTATATCTTTTTTTTGACGAGTAACCAATCTTGCTGATGTGTATTGATTATTTTCGTATTTTTCTTTTATGGCTTCGATGATCAGTTGGCCATTTTCTATTCGGGCATTTTTCGTATTTTCTCTTGTATAATATTGCAATTCGTTGTTTCCCCAGCCACAACCACAAGGCAACTCACAGGCATTTCCCACGTCGTAATCCCAATGCGCCGGATTTGGTAAACCATCCACATCAAAATTTTCTTCCCAAACCAGTTTGGTTGGAGGAATAGTTTTCATCTGGGTGCATTTTGAAATTGTCCCTGAAAATAAAATTATGATAAAAAACTTATACAATAAATTCATCTATACATTTAATTATTTTAATTGTATCACAAGGGGTTATTGGGTTTTAAAAAATAACAGAGGAAAATAAAACTATTACAATTAAACAAAAACATATAATACTTTGTCATCTAGAACAAAATGAAGAATGACGACTCTAGTTTTTTGTTTAATAAAAGATCGGCGGCAAATTATTTAAGAGTATGTTTAAATTTAATCTTCTTCTGAAAACAGCCTCAAATATTTTAAAAAACCTAAAATTAAACATGCTCTAAAGTTCAATAGGTTCAAGATGATTTCATTTGGTGATTTAATTTGAGATATGCCATATTTTGAAAATATGGCATATCTGCGCCAGAACAATAAAATATAATGACCAAATGAAATCACTTTGAGCCGTTCAATAAACCCCTTGGGAATAAAAGTAATTTATTTACAAATGTATAGATTTTAATTAGATGCTTTTACAATGCGCTGAGAAGAAACCTGTTTGCCAGATTTTACGGTAACGAGGTAAATCCCATTGGACAAATCTCCCAAATCCAAAGTCTCGGTAGCTTGTCCTGCTTCTATCGAAATGGATTGCACCATTTTACCTACTGCATTATAAATATAAATTTCTTTATTATTAGAATAATCGCTAAATTCAATTATACTTTGCTCTACAACCAATGTTGGATAAATGCGAAAATCTGTAGCAAGTGGTTCTGTTGTTCCATCCACTATTTCACAATCGGTTGTATTGGAGCAAACGGCAAAACAGGTATTGATAGTAATGTCTCCTGAAATTGCCGGTAAAAAACGATCGTTAAAGTTATTGGGATCAGCACAGGGTTGTCCGGAAATATCTTCTTTGCAAGTCCAATCCGGGCAGTTGCCATTGGCAAAGGTGTAGTAACTTTCAAAGCCATTCATCCGCTCCAAAGTAATGGAATAAATGCCATCTCCATCATCATCACTCAACTGAAAACGTCCTCCCGGTGCATCAAAATTTCCTCCACCGGCCAAATAAACACCTCCTGTATCGACCATCATTCCATTCATCCCCAGGTTGAAAGTTATCATCGCACCATCGCCACAATTGTAGCAGCTATTAAAACAAACCGTGCCTAAAGTAGCATCTCCTGAAACCACTATTTGGCGATTGGTAAAAACATCTGGTCCATCAATAGTTGTATTCGTACATTCATCCAGACCAGAAAACATTTCTTCATCGGTCAGGTTATCCACAGAAAATTTATATTCATGAACCCCTACCGGAACGGTGATTGTCGTTTCCCAAATACCATCTCCATCGGCATCTGCAAGAGGATTGGCATCACCTGCCCAGTTATTGAAAGATCCGGCCACATAAGGTGTAGTGAAACTTCCATTATAATCATTCATATTTAAAGAAAAAGTAATATCGCCTTCTGTAACTCCACCGCCTCCGGTTTCTATTCTAACATTATCAAAATAAGAAGTAACATCTGTTCCCGTTCCCGCTGTGTTAAAATCAAAGAATAAAACCAGGGTGGAATAACTATTCCCGGATGCCGGCGTAAAAGGATCTTCGATGGAAGGCAGTGAGGTATCAAAACAAATTGTCTCCCAGGCATTGGTCGTTGTATTGGCAACGGTAGTAATCCAATTGGCTCCTCCTGTTGTAGAGTTTTCAATTTTTAATGCCAGGCTTCCAATATGATCCATCCAAACATCAATACAAATTTGTCCCCCATTTGTCAGATCAATTGGGACTGCGGGGTTGGGATTGGAAAAAGCTCCGGCCCATGACAGGGCATCCCCAGGCTTCACATACCCGATTACATTAGCGGACATATTTATTCCAGAGGGATCTGGATTGGCAATGGGAGTCGTTAATGTGTTTTCAATAGAACTTCCAAAATACTGGAAATCCGTACTTGTTCCGGCTCCTTCAAAGTCCAGTACGACGACTTGGGCATTTGCTGAAAGTGCGAAAAGGAGGAGAAAAGTAAAGTGTACAATTTTTTTCATGGTAATGGTAATTTTAATTTGGTTTCAATAAAAAAAGGTAACTGGTATCAAAATATACTCTTGAAAACCAAATACCTGATTATAATTAGAAACAATTTACAAAAACAGTTTCCAGTAGAATAGATTACTATTCAACAAAAAATGGTTAGGAAAAAAAGTTGTTAATTTTTGAAGCAACACTTAAAAATGACAAAATCAAATTTAGGATGACAAAATCAAATTTGGGATGTTATTGTATTAACAGATCAAATTTAAACAAAACTTCTAATATTCTATGAAAAATTTTCTTCAAAAAAAATTTTAAGAGATGGACAAATTGCTTGAGGATTATTTTCAGGAAGGCATCAACTGGTTTTTCAGGATTGCCAGATTTTGGAAAACCAAAAAATATAAATCTTATTTATAAAACAAAATTTATGATGACTCGCACTTTTTAACTGAGGTGATGTTTTTAAATTGACAGCAAAAAATCTGGGAGGTAAGAAATCCGTAAAAGGTTTTCTTTTAAAAATCGTTTTAAAAAAAGTCTAGACTTTTATCATATTTTTTAATTCTTCATAGTCTATTTTAGAATGATGCCGGGGATCTTTTGGAATTTTATGGACAACAATGAATTTATCGTAGGGAATATCTTCCAAAGCAGGTTTAATTTTTTCGGGTTTTAAATCAGAAGAAACGACAAGGACTAAAGCCTCTTTTATTTGTAAAATAGTCCCGGAAGAAACACCGGGAATACCTTGCAATTTATTTTCTATCAAAAAAGGAGATATAATTTTATTTTCTTCTACAATCAGTTGCTTACATCTCCCGGTCAAAAATAATTCTCCGTTTTTCACAAAACCGCTATCGCCAGTTCGATGCCAAATCTTATCTTCGGTTACAATTTTATTTTCTGCAAATGCCTTTTCATTTTTAAAATAATTTTTTAGAACATGCGTTCCGGCAACGATGATCTCCCCTACTTTTCCATTTGTCAAAGTCAGGTTGTTTAGATTGGTTTTAGTTGTATTAGAAATATTATCAGTATTTACAGGAATTATTCTAAGATGCAAGCCCGCATCAATTTTTCCCACAGGCAGCCCATTCGTCATCTCTCCTTCCGCCGCTGCCACTTGCCCCGCATCGATCAAGCTGATCGGCTCTGCTTCTGTCGATCCATAAACAATTGTATTTTTAGAATATGGAAAAGCATTATTTATGTATCTGGCAGCTACGGGAAAAACGGGTGCGCCTCCGGTGAATATTTTTTGAACATTAGGTAGTTTCTGATTTGTTTTTATCAAATGTTTTGCAAGAGTTTCTATCAAAAAAGGAGAAGCCGTAATCCGATTGACTTTTCGTTCTTTTATTTCACTTACAATTTTGTTAATATTTGTTTTTTCAGGATTTTTCATATTATAACTAGCAATAACCGAGGTGCAGCCTATCCCAAGATTCAAAAAAAGAACTATAGGTAAAACGGGCATATCTACATCGTCCGGCTTAGGTTGTATCACTTCCCGCAAAGCATCAAATTGATGATTCAGAAATTCATGGGTTCGGTTGGCGGCCTTGGGAATGCCGGTGCTACCCGTTGTAAAAGTAATCAGAGCCGGAGATTCCGGCGGAAGGTCTTTACAAGTCGTTTCTTCGTATATTTTTCCATTTAATTTTAATTTGATGGGAATATTCCTCAAATCACGAGAAAACCAGGACAACACCCTCGCCTTGAAAATCCCAATAAAACCCTTGCAATCGGCCAATTGGCAACAAACCTCCATACGTTTTTTGCTGACCCAGGCATCCAGGAAAACAGCCGTTGCCCCGATATAAAACAAGGCCAGCACCACCCGATACAAATCAATGCTCATCGGAACAAAAACCAAAACCCGGTCGCCAGGGCGGATTCCGGCTTTGCGAAAATAAGCAGCGGTCGCCTTGACTTCTTTGGCTAGTTGGCGATAAGAAATGCTACTATTTTTTTCATATATGGCAATTTTATCCGGGTATTTTTCCGAAGCAGTAAAAAACAAATTTGTTATATTCATAATTTTGCAGCGTAAAGTACATGCTTTTTACAAGGTGTCCCATTATAATGCCGGGAAGTGTTGACAGAAACATTATCTTTTTTCATATAAGCATGAATTATTTTATCAAAGCCTTTTTGATGAGCGACCTGATTAATTTTTCCAACTAAAAAACGACCTATCCCCTTAAACGGTGCCTCCTTTTTCCGAACCAGTGTTTTTATAATCAGTGTTTTCCCAGACGCATCAAAAAAATCCTGAATAGCAAAAATAAATCCCTGTGTTTTTTGTTGGGCATCTTCAACGATCCAAATTAAATCTGAATTAAAATAATCTTTTAATTTTTCATATTTATCTACAAACTCGGAAACAGAAATGGGCGTGTATAAAAAATTTTGAGTGAATCCTTCCAGAGCACATTCGGCAATTCCGGCCAATTCTGCCTGAAAATTATTCAAATTAATTTTTCTTATTCTCCCACCTTGCTTCAAAACATCTTCTTCATATTGACTTAACTCTCTTTCATCAAAATTTAATTTATCATCCAGATTAGAAAGATATTCCGCTATTGTTTCAAATCCGTTCCTTTTAAATTGCTGATTATAATATACAGGATTTTTATATTCTAAAAAAAACGGAGGCGAATTATTTTCTGTACTGAAGCGATAATTATTCCAGGTAGAACCCTCCATCGGCCCAATCAACCAGGAGTAACCTTTTTCCCTTGCCAGGTTTTTTGCAAATTCCAAGAGAGCCTGACTCGCTTCCTCATTTTCCGCACATTCATACTTCCCGATACAGGCAGCAGATGTTCCCTTATATTTTAAATCGGGATTTTCATAAAAGTGAAACTGCCCTATCTTATTATCATCCCGATATAACATATAACATCCTTCCAAATGTTTTTCATAGGCTTCCGATGTTGATTTTTTTATTTTATATGGCAATACAGAAATCATAATTTTTTAAATTTTATTATAA
>JAHDCK010000129.1:0-5573 GCA_020629915.1 Saprospiraceae bacterium | reverse complement strand
AATACAACTATCGCACTAACCGGCACCGAGATATTATCCCATCCACCATGAGAAATAGCTTCCACTAGTGTAGTCACCGCTGCCATAATCAGGGAAAACCACAAAAGCCCAAGCAGAGTCAAAGGCATAAAACTCCCTCCAAAAAGCAGAGAAATGCAAAAAGCGACCACAAAAAATCCAAGGGAACCCATGAGTGTTTTCTCTTGTCCAAAAACTTTATATTTTCCCCATGGCCATTTTTTACCAGCTAATGCTGCGACGGGATCTGCGGTGGCTAAAATCAATAATGGTATAAAATAAAATACATATTGATCAAAACAATCATACATTAAAAAGCAAATATAAACAATTATCGGATAAAAAATTCCGCCATTTGTTTCTCTGTCCACAGCATTGATGGATGGTAAAAATTTCCATTTTTTGGACTTGGCCAACAAGAAAACAAAGCTGACACAAAGCACAAAAACAAACCAATGGTTAGGGAATAAAAACGGGAATAACAATGCTATAACTCCCGTGACAGCATGCACATATTTTCTCGTCACTTCCGCCACGATTCTAAATTTGTGGTACAATAATTCTGCACTTGAAAATAAAGCGAGGTACGCCATCGCGACTAAAACCGTATGAAAAATTGCTGGATTCATAATTTTGTTTCTATTATAAATTGATTATAAAAAAAGCCTTTGTCTTTGGAAGTCAACGTCTCAGAATATTCTCTTTGGTATTGAAGGCCGGGGATCATTTCCGAAATTTTTCGGTACACCATTAAATTCCAATAAGCAAATCTGGAATTGGGCTGACTGAAATCCAGGAGGTTTTTGGCCACTGTACCAAAAACATCTTTTGGCATATATTCAAAAATATTTGATAAATTAAATTTATTAAATGTGCCGTATTTCTCAAAAGCGTCTTCCGCCAAACCATAAAACAAATCCAACTTATCAATATTTGATTTTATTTTATAAAAATTTTCTTCCCTGGCATAGTGGGGCAAATTGCCTCCAAACTTTCCTGTCAAAATAAATTTTAAAAAATAGTTATTCTGACAATTCGTACTGCTTAAATGTTTCCTGGTTTTGTCTAATAAATAATCACTGACCGGAACATTGACCTGATTCAAAAAAGCCGGGTCGCGGCCAAAATTCCCCAGGACATATTTGCTAAAAAACAATTTGAACAATAATTTCCAACGCCAGTTATGCCATTTTTTCTTATAAAATTTATCCTGTTGATTCCTGTCTTTTTTCTGAAATAATTTTTCTACCCGATCAGAAAAATGAATCAAAGGCAATATTTTTTTATAAAAAAATAAAAAGTATTTTTCAAATTTCCCTTTAAAAATAATACCGTCTTCCAGGAGTTTTCTCCGTTCTGTCCAGTAATTTTCCTGCTCCGTTGTCAGAAAAACTTTCAGTGTCAAAAACAACTCCCAGCGATTGATACAAGTTTTAAATCCAAGAAACTCCAGAAAGGAATCGTAGTCCAACGCCTGAAAAGCAGCCTTCTTCAATGCAATTAAATTTAACTGAGCCGCATTGATATCTACTGCGACAACTCGTTCGGGATTCCCGGTCAGCAGGGAAAAACTATTGTCGCCCCCGGAGCCAATCGACAAAACTTTATCGCCGGGTGCTACCTGCAACGCCTCCAACAAAACATCCGCATCCTCCCAGCAATTCGCGTAGCGAATATAATCGTGACTGACATTATTTAAATGCTTTTTCATATATCTATAATTTTTATTTCACCTGTACTTCCATTCATTTCTATCCAATCCCCGGTTTTCAAAGTGCGGAGCAAACCCGTGACACTTACGATACAGGGAATCCCCATTTCTCTGGAAACAATGGCCGAATGACTTAGCAAACTGCCCCGCTCAACGATGATGGCAGAAGCCGTTGGGAACAAAGTTACCCACCCCGGATCGGTGCTCGTCGTCAGCAAAATATCTCCTTCGACAGACTTGACTTCGTTGGGATTCATCACTATTCTTACTTGCCCTGTCACCACGCCTGGGCAACAACCTATCCCCTTCAAATCGCCTTCTGTTTTTTGTATTTTATCTTTAGAATAAATATATTTATCTTCAAAATTATTTCCGTAGGTAAAAAATCTTTCCGACGGGATCGGTTGTTTTTTATATATTTTAAATTCTTTTTTGCGTTTGTTTATTTTATTTTTCATAGAAGATTTAAAAACCTTATCCCCGGTTAATATTTCTGATAATTCCATATAAAAAACATCTCTTGCATTCTCCAGTTTCCCGGCTTTTGCCCAAACATCACCCAAAGCGGTCATCATTTTCCTTACGGTTCCAAATGCTCTGGTGCGTTCATAACGCAAATTTTCCCGGTTACTTACAAGGTCTCTTGCCTGAGATTTTACGAAGTTGAACCAGAATCTTCGTAGCGGTTTTCCTTTGAGAATTTCCGCCATTCTTGCTTCGGCTTTTTCTCTTAATGTCTCCTCAATATTTTCAGATGATTTATTTTTAAAAATTTCCTGTGTTACATAAGATTGGATAATTCCTATAAATAAAACCGGATTTTGAGCATAGGAAATTGTTTCCAGTTTTAGCTCTCCAACACATCTTTCGCCAAATTTTTTTATGTATTCGTCAATTTTCAATTTAATTTTGGGAAACATTCCCTGCTCTAATCCCTTTCCGATAACACCGGGCGTTTTTTCCTTAAAAAATTGTTTTGCTTTCGGATCTGAATTGATGGCGTTTGCAATTTCTATGGTTTGATGAATGGGTTGGGTAGAAATAATATCCTGGCTACCGCATAATAAATCATTTTGAATGTTCGGCAATTCCGGGCAATACTTGTTCGTCAATTTTCTCAGAAGCCCAAACCAAATCATCGCAAAAAAATCATTGACCAAAGGTGCTTTCCACTCCAATAACAACTCCTCTTCCAGGCGGTGGTACTTTTCAATAATTTCCTGAGCAGTTAGTTCATTAAAATTTATCTTATTATAATTACTCAATATTTGTTCTACCTTCCCAGTAAATTTTTTCCTGTCCTTTTTTAAATTCCAATGTAATTTTATCATATTCAAAATCATCCAGAAGGAACGCAACCAGGCCCAGCCTTTCCCCATTTCCATTTTTTCTTTCAACACAAATCGCTCCTTCACGCCCATCATTTCTTCCATAAATTGAGCATTCAGGGAATAGCCCGGCAGCATCGCAAGCATTTTATACCAATTTAATAAATTATAATATACTCGCCCTCGTATCAAACCCAATGTGTTGGCAAAGATGGAATGATGTTTTTCTATTTCCGAGGAGCGAACGCCCAGGATTTGAACGAACTGCCTGTAAACACTTTCATACATTTTTAATATGAAAGAAAAAGTCAAGGGAGTCGTTACACCCGGATAGGATTCTATTATATTACTATTATCCCAAAGTGTATATTCTGCATCGCCTTTTGTCGTTGTTGTAACGGGTCGGGTTTGAAGCAGGAAAAACTCATTTTTTCTAAATGCAAATTCAATATCCTGCGGTGCGCCCATTTCTGTTTCCAACTGCTCCAATAATTGGGCAATGAATCTAACCTGCTCGTCAGAAAGACATCTGATATTTTGATTTTCTTTTTCTATACTTCTTTTTTCTATACCATTATTTTTATTATTTTTAAAATAACCTTGTGTTTTAGAAGCTAACTGAACTTCAACCCCTTGATTGGACAGGATAAAATTATCGGCATCGAGTGCGCCGGAAACAATCCCCTCGCCTAGTCCCCAAAGAGCAGAAATAATTTTTTTATCCGCATCGCCGGAAACCGGGTCTATCCCAAAAGCCACACCTGAAATTTCTGACTCCACCATTTCCTGGATGATAACGGCCATACCAAATTGAACGGGAAGATTATTTTCCAGGCGGTAGTGAATCACTCGCTCCGATACAGCAGATTGCCAAACTGCCTTAATTTTTTCTTCCAAATCTTCCACAGATACATGCAGAAAACTTTTAAACTGTCCGGCAAATGAAAATTGTTTTCCGTCTTCATCCAGGCAGGAAGAGCGTACGGCAAAAGTGGTGTTTCCTTCAAACTGCTTTACGAAATCTTTTATTTCACATAAAATATTTTCAGGTATTTCTAGTTGTTGAAAAACAGCATCGGCATTTTCAACAGAAATATCAGCAGGTAATTGAGCCGTGACTACTTCTTCTGAAATGACCATCCACTTGGGAATATTTATTTTTAGAGATTCCAGTCGAAGCAAATTTTTAGCTTTCCCTCCTATTCCCCTGAAGTCATTTTTCTTATTTAAAACTAATAAACTCATATTATAAATTTTTTATCACGGGAATAATTCCCAAAGTAAAATAGAGCAACAACGCCCACGACAAAGAAGCATATTCTATATATTTACTTTTTTGTATGCTTGGTTTTAAAATAAAAAAAACAGCAGGAGCAATACAAATAATAAAATATATACAAAATAAAACAAAAGCTATTTCTCCAAATCCGGCATAATAGGATGCCCCTAAAGCCAGCAAAAAAGTCCCGGTTAAAATTCCGGCCCAGGCCAGAACACCGCCCTTAGTTCCCAGTAGCCGCGTGTAACTCATCACGCCTTCTTCCTCCGAATCAGGCGTTCGGATTTTGCGTCCAAATTCTAATACAAACCCATTGAAAAATGATACCGCAAAAAACCAGGCGAGTCCCAAATGCAACCCCGAACCACTCAATCTCCAATCTAATCCGCTGGAATAAAGATCGATCAGGGGAATGATAATCATGTGGGAAGCGGCGTAGAGTAAGGGATGTTTTTTTAACCAAACCGGGACAAAAAATTCTACCCGCATCAGCCCCAAATAAACCAGGGCGATTAGGTATAAAGCGATCATTTGTGGCTGAAAAAAACCGATGATGAGCAACTGACAAAGGACGACTGTCACTCCAATTTTTTTAAGTTCGCTCAGAGAAATCAAACCTCTCGGCACCGGCAGATAAGGTCGATATTTTTCGTCGTCTTCCTTGTCCTTAAACTCATCAAAAATCCGCACTAGCAGGAAAAAGGTAAGGGTGGCAAACACACCAATCCCAAAATCAGCGAGGTTGATAAAGCCCGATTCGCCCCTACAAATCCTGGAATAAGAAATAGCTGAAAAGGTAAATGCGGCAATCAAAACACCGTGGCCAAGCAAGGGAAACCGCTCGCTCTGGTATATCCAAAATCGGCGGATAAAAGCGTAGTTATTTTCTATGGCTGGGTTCATAATTAATTGTTTTTAAAGATTTTGGAGGGTATAACCCTGATTTAAATTAGTTTATTGTCTTTCTTAAGTAACGGGCCAAAAATGAGGTTTCGATTTTGGGTTAGGATTTTTTAACCGTTACTAAACATCTTTTCTACCAACAAACTTATTGGAAATATCAAGGGACTTCAAACTGATTTTCGCTGATTGGAAAATAATAATTTGCGATTTTCGCCAAAAATTGGGGTATTGAGTTACCGAAGTGGCGATTTAGAGCATTTTTAAAATTCCATTAGTCGACTACAAGCCACAAATTTTATTCTGAACTTCGTTAAATTTTTCGCCGGATTGCCCG